>NZ_CAOKTW010000021.1:0-19660 GCF_948472335.1 Streptococcus bouchesdurhonensis
CCTGCAAGATAGGGTTTACTCTGTTTCCAAAGAGACATTTTCTTATTTTCCATGTTCCAATTCCTCCTTCGATAGTTGTGAATAGGCAATTTCTTGGTAAACTTCGTTATTAGCTAGAAGTTCCTTGTGGGTGCCTTGTCCCACGACTTTTCCTTGATCCAAGACCAAAATCAAATCAGCATCCATAATTGTAGAAATTCGCTGAGCGACGATAAGCTTGGTCATAGGTTTTGTTTTCTCTGCTAGCTCTTGGCGAAGAACTCGATCTGTCTTGTAGTCCAAGGCTGAGAAGGAGTCATCAAAGATGAGGATTTCTGGCTTCCGAGCTAAGGCACGCGCAATGGCCAGACGCTGTCTTTGGCCACCTGAGAAGTTGGTTCCTCCTTGGGCCACTTCTGACGCTAAGCCCGCTTCCTTGTCTTCGATAAAGTTCTTAGACTGGGCCAACTCCAAAGCCTGCCACATAGCCTGCTCACTAAGTGGTGTTTCTTGACTCTGTCCAAAATCTAAATTGCCCTTGACATCGCCTGAAAAGAGAACCGCTTTCTGAGGAATATAACCAACCTTGTTGCGCAAATCTTTCAAGTTATAGTCTTGAACATTGACACCGTCCACCAGAATTTCTCCTGCTGACACATCGTAGAAACGTGGAATCAGATTGACCAGAGTTGATTTACCAGAACCTGTTGACCCAATAAAGGCCACTGTTTGACCAGCTTCTGCTTTAAAGCTAACATTCTCAATAACCGCCTCCGAATTTGCCGCATAGCGGAAGGTCACATCCTTAAATTCGACCTGACCTTTGAGGTTTTCATCAGCCAGCTGCACTTGAGCAGGGTTTTGGATAGAAGAATGCAAATCTAAAACTTGATTAATGCGCTTAGCAGAGACTATAGTTCGGGGAAGAACGATGAAGAGTGCTCCCATGAGAAGGAAGCCCATGACAACCTGCATGGCATAAGACATGAAAACAATCATATCACTAAAGAGAGGCAGACGCGCTATCGGAGCAGCGTCGTTAATCACATAGGCCCCAATCCAGTAAATCGCCACACTCAAACCACTTGAAATCCCCATCATGATAGGGTTCAAAATAGCCATAAGACGGTTGACAAACAAATTCAAGCGTGTCAATTCATCATTTGCTGCTGCAAATTTTTCATTTTGGTATTCTTCAGCATTGTAGGCGCGAACAACACGAATACCTGTTAAACTCTCACGAGTGATACTGTTCAGTTTATCAGTCAAACTTTGAATCAAGGACTGTTTTGGAAAGGCTAGCGTCATCAAAACGGTCGTCATCAAAACATTGACAATCACTGCTACAAGAACGGCCCAGAGCCAGTATTCTGAATGGCCTAAAATCTTCCCGATAGCCCAGATAGCCATAATCGGACCACGCGTAACTACTTGCAAGCCCATGGTAATCAACATTTGAACTTGAGTAATGTCATTGGTAGTACGCGTCAAGAGACTGGGAATAGAGAATTTCTTAATCTCTGTCTGCGAGTAATCCAAAACTCGGTTAAAAATATCACTTCTCAACCTACTAGTATAAGAAGCCGCCACTCGGGATGCAAAAAATCCAACTGCAACTACGGACAAGAAGGCAAGAAAGGACATTCCCACCATCATGCTTGCCGGCTGCCACAACTCATCTAAATTAGTTCCTTGACTACCTAGCAAATCCGTAATTTTCGAGATATAGGTCGGCACTTCCAACTCTAGATAGACCGAAAAACAAGTAAAGAGAATGGCTAGTAAAATCATCCCCCATTCTTTTCTACTAATTCGTTTGGCTAATTTCTTCATTCTCTCCTCCTATTCCCTTGATATTTTCCTGTAGTTGAGCAAGGACTTTCTCAAAAATCAGTAATTCATCTTCATCAATGTCTTCCATCAACTGCTTATCAATTCGTTCAAAAAAGGCTTTAACCTGCTTCATTTGAGAACGTGCTTTGTCCGTCAAACGAACAAATTTTGCCCGCTTATCGCTAGGACTCGCCTCCAATTCCACCAAACCATTTTGCACCATACGCTTGACCAAATTACTCGCAACAGATTTGGTAATATTGAGTTCCTGCTCGATATCCTTAATCAGGACCAGTTCCTCTTTTTGTTCACAATGATCTAAAAAACGCAGAACCTGCCCTTGAGGCCCACCCATAAATTCAATACCACAACGTTTGGCTTCCTTTTGCACCATCAGGTGAATCTGATGACCAAAACGCTTAAAGACCAACATCGGTTTATCCATACTAGCTCCTTTCTAACTATCACATTTAGCTCTCCTAGGAACTAAATAAGTTTCCATGAGAACTATTCTATCACTTTGAAAAGAGATGTCAAGAAAAAAGTTTCCTAGAGAACTATTTTCTTGATTAAAAAAATCCCAAGTGATTTTCTCACTTAGGATCATGTTTTCTATGTTAAATGTCTATCTTGCAAGTTTTAGTTTTGCTTCAAAATCATTGATCACCTTTTGCAGATTGAGCCGTCCTCTGTAGATGCCATAACCAAACAAGAGCATGGCTAAGACACCCAGAAGGGCTATGACAATTCCTGCAATCAGTGCTAATAGATTAGTCTCATGAAAGAAGTAAATCAGAACAAGACCGATACTGGCAATGACAAAGAAGAGAGTAAACCAGCGTCCTAGATTTTCAATCATATGCTTCTGGTAGTGAATTTCTGTTTCATAACCTTGAATCAATTCTTGTTCTGTCATGATTTTCTCCATTCTTTATTTAAGTCAAACAAATTGATACTAGACTAGCAGTATATCGGACTTACTGCCAGTCTGAAACTTGAGTAGGAATTAGTATTTCAGTTGAGGATCAAAGATGCCCAGTGCTACACCAATCAAAGCAATGACAACCAAGAGGAGCATAACAAGGTTTGGTGATACTTTTTTCTTGGCCATCAGCCACCAGCAAAGGGTGATAAAGCCAGCTGTTAAGAGACCTGGATAAACACCGTCAATCTTTTCTTGTAGCTTCAAGAAGGCTTCGCCATCAGCATTTTTCAGCTCTAATGAAGTCGTTACAGATACCCAAGTTGCAGCAACTGCCCCGATAACCATACCACCAATGACACTGATTGCCTTACGAAGCGCCTGTCCTTTAGGTCCTACAAGGAATTCTACCGCCTTGTCCCCTAATTCATAGCCTTTGAAGTAGGCAAAGCGCATACCGCCATAGATGAGAACATTCCATACAAGGATGTAGAAGAGAGCCCCGATAGGATTTCCGCCTTTTGAGAGGCCAAGGGCAATCCCCAGCAGAACTGGGATTAGGGTTCCGACAACCAATGAATCACCGATACCTGCGATAGGTCCCATGAGACCGGCACGCATACCATTGATAGTTTCGCCGTCAACAGCGTCTCCATTGGCACGCGCTTCTTCCAAACCAGCTGTAATCCCCACTACCAAAGCTCCGAGCTGAGGTTCTGTGTTGAAGAAAGCCGTATAGGTCTGCATAGCTTCTTTCTGCTCTGCTTTGTCTTTGTAGAGTTCTTCCACGATTGGTAGCATAGAGGTCAAGTAACCAAAAGTCTGCATATGCTCTTGAGAGAAGCAAGTCAAATGACCATAGTACCAATGGTGGAATGATTTCGCTAAAGTCTTTTTAGTTATTTTCTTTCTTTCAGCCATCTTAGATATCCTCCTCATCGTCATCAAAGTCAGCCCCACCAGCCGGCGCGGTCACACGAGCTGATTTGATTACTTCCAATTCATAGTAAATTACTGCAAAAATCAGTGAAACAACTGCACTGGCAACCAAATTAAGACCAAGTGACTTAGCCAAGGTGAAGCCCACAAAGAATGGGATAAAGTCAGCAGCCTTGGTAACGATTTGTTTCAAGAGAATGGCAATACCTACACATGGGAGAAGAGCTCCGACTGTAAAGAGGGATTTCATGATGAAGCCATCCATTGGCAGGTGGGTCTTCATCAGCTCAACCATATCGGGGCCAAACTTAGTGATAAGCATTGTTGGAAGGAAAGAGAAGACAAAGTGGGAAATCCAAGGATAAACCCAGTCAACAGCGTAAAGCTTTTTAAATTCGCCTTTTTCAACGGCTTTCCAGCCAATGTGCTGCCATAGCAGGTTTGTAGTGGCTGTTCCATAGAAGAGAACTGTACCGATAGTACCAACTGCTGCTCCGATTGGTGCAGCTGCTGCTGCAATAGCAGATTCAGACGTGATTCCTTTAGAATGAACAAATAAGATTGCGAGAGGAATCCCAATGTAAGAAATCGCCCGCACGTCAGCAGAAACTGTACCACCTGGTGTTACCAGAGCGATGTAGAGAACCTGAAGGGCTACCCCAACCATAATCCCTGTTGTTAAGTCTCCGAGAATCAGCCCGCTAATCAAGCCTCCGACCAGAGGACGTCCCAAAGTGTAGTTACCAATACTAGTACCACCCATACCAGGCATAGAAGCTAAACTAGCGAAAAGACCCAGTAAAGCGGCTTGCAGCCAAGAAATTGTCATAATAGACTCTCCTTTTCATTATTATAATTAAAAACCAAATTTAGACTTGAAATCGCTCCAATAACCGATGGAAACATCTGGTAGGAGCTGGAATTTGACTTTGTAGCCTGCTTTTTCGATCGCCTCAATCGCTTCTGCCTCTTCCTGGGTAATGGACTGGTTATTCCCCAGCTTAATAGCTCCAGGACGGTCATTAGCAGGGCCAATGATGATTTCCTTAACATCACCAGGTACAAAGCCTTGGTCCACTAGGATTTCTTTCATATCCACAGGATTTTTCGTAATGAGGAAATAGCGGCTGTCTGACTCTGTGACCTTGCCTGATTTTTCCTTGAAGGCTTCCTTGGTCCAAACAAAAGTCTTCTTGTCAGAAGCTCCCTTGTAGGCCTGAATCAAAACCTTGTTTCCTGCTGCAGCATTATTTACTGCAATCAGGCCATCACAAGGGTATTCCTTGGCCCAGCGAGTGACTGTTTGACCGTGGATCATGCGGTCGTCAATCCGTACAAATGATACTGTCATCTTTAAAATCTCCTTTTATCTTTTAGAATGTATGGCGGAAGTACTAAATGTCGTCTTCATCTTCTTCAGCTGCATCACTTACGACTTCAAATTCCTGCAAAGCAGCTGTAGCCTCGGAAAGGATAGCCTGAGCCAGATCTTTCCCGTCTAAGATATCTTTCATAACCAAGCCAGTCAGTCCCATGGTCAGGTTCAAACCGCCCAAGATAACTGCTGAGTCGAGCTTACCTATGTCAGCTAAGACGCTCGCTGCTGTCGTCAGAGGACTGCCTCCTACAATATCAGCCAGAACTAAGACACTGTCATCAGCGCTTAAGCCAGCCAAAGCCTGAGTAAAATCAACTGCAAAATCATCAACTGACTTGCCTTCCTGAAGACCAACCGCAATGACCTGATCCGTCTTGTCTCCGGCAAACATCTTCAAGGAACTCTGCACGCCTGCAGCCAGTCCCCCATGACTGACCAGTACAAGGTATTTCATCTTTCCTGCCTCCTTTTTCCTTCTAGCTCTTAGCCAAGTAAGGATTTATTGATGATTTTATTGTACAAGTTTTGGAATCGGTTTCATATTGTCAAATGTCACTTTGCCCAGATGACATTTGTCAGGAAACATATGACATTTGTCATATTTGTCTAGTCAGCTGTACCTTTCCTGCTCCTTTCAGAGCAAACAAAAAGAAAGCAGATTATTTTCCGCTTTCTATTTCTCTTTGAATGCTCGGCAAGGCACTGTCAATCTCTTGATTCTGCATAGCATTTTGAATCAGATAGTCCATCCGGTCCATGGTATGACGGTCTACTTCTAGACTGATGTCAATGATGGAGCGATTCATCATGTGGTCTAGCCTCTCAGAAGTCAAGGAATCCAAGCCAAAATCATCTGCCTGTAAGATTTCTCTAGCCTGTTGACTTTTCACCACAGATGGTAAGACTGAGGTCCCCTGCGATTTTTCAAACAAGGCCTGCTGGCTTTCTTTATCCTGTGACAGCAAGAGCATAAATTCCCAAGCCAGCTTCTCTTGCTTGGTATTGGAAGACATGGCAAAGAGCGAGGTCTTGACCTGTGTCCCCATCACCTGGCTATTAGCTGTTGGCATGGGGATACAGGTCCAAGAAAAGCTAGAATACTTGGCAACATGGTAAGGGTAAGGCTTGTAGGTCCGATACTGGGCCAGACTCATAGGATAGAAAGCCACCCGTCCCTCATCAAAGTCATTAGAAGTCACCTTATAGTGCTGGCTGAGCATATCTAGCTTGCTCATAAAGGCCAAGGCTTGGTGCATCTCTGCGCTGTCCACAGTGATACCGGATTTATCGGTAAGATGGCCGCCGTAAGCTACCAGAGCCTGCTGCCAAGTGTAATCCGTTATACCGTACTGATCCACCACACCATCGCCATTGGTATCCTTGGTTACTTTCTTGCAAATCTCATAGAAATCCGCCAGGGTCCATCCTGACTCAGGAATGCTAATTCCTTCTTTTTCAAGCAGGTCTTTATTGACACACATCATGATAGGATTGCTCTCAACTGGAAGGGCATAGCTGACTCCCTGATATTGCCCAGCTTCATAAGCCACTGGATAAAAAGCCTTTCGCTTATCATCCGTTAGGAGGGGATCCAAGGATTTAAGCGCGCCAGTCGAAGCCAACATGCTAAAGTCGTTTTCTGGCACCATAAAGAGATCTGGTTGCTCGCCTTTCAAGACTTGCTCTGCCAGCCAGTCAGCATAATCATCCTTGGGAATACCGCTTTCGTAAACGACCTTGACAGGAGGATGCGTCTTTTCAAATCTTTTAATCAGGCTGTCCAAGACCTTGTTTTCGCGACTGTTAGGCACATCCCAGCTAGAACCAGCATAGACCCCGATACGCAGGACTTTGTCCTGAGCTGAAGCCCAAAATACAAAAGCCAGAGCAACAGATATAATCAGGACAACCAGCAGGGACAAATTTCTCAATCTCCACTTCATTTGTCGCCTTCCTTACTAAAATCTCTCTGGGTGACTCCAGTCTGTACGGCCCAGATAGCCAGTTGGGTCCGGTCACGCAGGTTGAGCTTGGCTAGGATACCCGATAGATAATTACGGACTGTCCCTTCTGATAGAAAGAGTTTGGCTGCAATTTCCTTATTAGAAATCCCAAAGCTAATCTGCTGGATAATCTTCCACTCCGTCCGGTTCATGTCCTCCACATTTTCCTCTGTCACTGTGATGGCAAAGTTGGACTGGGCCATCTGTGAAAAGATTTTGAAGACCTTGGTGGCAATATTGGGATTGATCATAGCTCCGCCTCGATAGACTGTCTGAATAGCTTCATGAAGTTCTTCTGTCGAAACCCCTTTAAGAATATAACCAGATGCACCGTATTTGAGAGCTGAGAAGATAAATTCATCATCGTCAAAGGTCGTCAGGATGATAATCTTGACATCTGGATACTGCTCCTTGACAGCCTTGGTACAGAGAACACCATCCATGACTGGCATGCGAATATCCATCAAAATCACATCTGGGCGCACCCGATGAAGCTTTTCCAGCACTTCCTTGCCGTCTCCGACCGTCCCGACTACCTCAATATCTGCGTGGGCAGACAGAATGATTTGCAGAGACTCGCGAATCAAGGCCTGATCGTCTGCTATTAAAACCTTAATCATGTCTTCCTCCTATTTTTGGAATTTTGATATGCGTGTAGAAACCGTCCCGATTTTCAAAGCGGACGCTTCCGCCAATAATCATTAGGCGCTCCTGCATCTGCTTGAGGCCATAGCCATAGTGGAGTTCATCAAAGCCAACACCATCATCCTGAATGGTCATTACATAAGCTTCTTCTTCCTCTAGTAGCTCAATCCAGATAGTCTTGGCATGACCATGGCGGACAGAGTTGGTAATCGACTCCTGGATCACCCGGAAGACAATGTCTTCCTTGGCAATATCCAAGTCAATATTATCCCATTTGTAGAGGAGATGAATCTCCAAGTTGGAGATGGCTTCATACTCACGGATAATCTTAATCAGAGCTTCCTTCAAAGTGTTATTTTCCAGAGCTCCCGGGCGCATCTTATTGAGCGAGCCGCGGACATCACGGATACCATCTCGAACAACGACAGAGACATTATTAAGCTGCTCCTTAGCTCGGTTGGTGTCAATATCAACCAAGACCTTGACCGCATCAATACCAGCTGAAATACCCGTCAGGGCATGACCTAATGTATCGTGGATCTCTCTGGCAATCCGCTTCCGCTCTCGATCTTCTGCTATTTTCTCAGACAAAGCTAGGTAAGAGTTCAGCTCGCGATTGGCTTGAAAAGCCATGCGAAGCTCTTCCTCAATACGATGGCGCTCCGTAATAGCCGACAAGATATAGAATAGCAAGGAAATCATAAAGACGACAATATTAAGCGAGTAGAGAAAGTTCTTGCCAAACAAGAGCAAAAAGCGTACAGACTCAGGATAAAAACGAATATAGGTATCCAAAGACGGCAGCTTGATAAAGAGCGACATGAGGTTATAGTTGGACAAGAGCAGCATGCCAAAGCTCAAAATAATGAAAGAAAACCAGTACTTCTTGTCCTTGGAAGCATTGAACTCCTTAGAGCCATAGAAAATATCCGCAAACACCAAGAGAATCAAGCCATTGTAGGACGAGTGCAAGACGGAAAAGATGACCAGCATGAGCAGGATTTCAATAATGGTCGCCTTGTCATAGACGGACAGCTGATTGGGGTGGCGCTCCCGATAGTACATGACTAAAAGCAGACAGGCATACAGGCTAATAGATACCCAGAAGATTAGGCTAGGAGAGCCCGGAATAGCATCCAAACGCTCCAAGAGGGAGTGACTGAAGCCCTTAGCCGTTACATAGTTGGTCGCAAAGAGATAGATGGACGCATTATAGACAATGGCAATCAGATTGATGACCATCAAGGCTATTTTGCTGTAAAATATACTTTTTTGAGGTCTCATTATTGCCACCCTGTAACTGTGTATTGACTGATATTATCTCTATTAACCAGATGAACAGGAATCAGGTATTGGCTGTCGTAGGATTTCCCCTCCTGCATCAGCTCAATTACCTGTGCCACCTTGCGTCCCATCTGAATGGGCGATTGGGCCACGGTTCCCTCTATATCGCTAGTCGTAGCCAAAAAGTTTTTGATATCAGGCGATCCATCCACGCCGTAGATGGAGATTTTCTTATCAAGACCTTGATTTTTAATAGCAGCCAAGGCCCCGATAGCTACCCGATCATTGAGCGCCATGACTACATTAAAGTCCAATCCTTCGTCTAAGGCACTTTTTACTTGCGGCATGCTTTCCTCTGTCTGGCCTAGTGTTTCTTTCTGGGAAATAATCTTGTAGCTAGGCTGTTTTTCAATCGTATCAATAAATCCCTGAATCCGGTCCATAGCAGAGACGGCATTGCGGTGCTCTAGAAGGAGAATATTAGCAGAAGGCAAGCGCTTCATCATGTCCTGGGCAATCAGGACGCCTGCTTGGTAGTTATCCGACACAATAGTCGTATCCACTTTTACATCCTGACTGATAGGCGCATCCACTACGATGATTTTAATCCCAGCTTTCTTGGCCTTTTGAAGAGAGGTAATGATACTTGGACTATTACTTTTTACCGGATTGATAACAATGACATCAACCTTTTCTCGGACAAAAAAGTCAATCTGCTGGCTCTGCTTGCCCTCATCCAGCTCAGGATCCCGCACGTAAAGCCGGCTGCCCTGCTGGTTGGTTTTCTTCTCCAGCTCCGCATTTAAGATCTTATAAAAATCATTATTCATGGTCATGTAGGTTACCCCAATCTTGACCTGCTTCTCATCTGGCAGAACGCCCTTGAAATAAACAAAAAACAAAGCAAAAATAAGCAGAATGGAAAGTGACCAGAGAGCCTTCTTCTGATAATGCTGAACCCGTTTTTTGACATTAGCTGCTACCATTTTTCATCCCCTATGCCGTAAGCGCCTTTATGAAACATATAGGATTATTATATTACAAAACCGCCAAAAAGCAAAATCTTTCCAAAATGACTATCATAAAAAAGGCGAGACAGAATCTAAAAATTCATTGATTTTTGATTCTTGGTCCCACCTTGGCAATCATAATTAAACTTTTAAAAGCTTGAGAGAAATAGAATTCAGTCAAACAGATCTTGCATCTTACAAAACTTAATGCTGATTTTTTAGAGCTAGGTCATTTCCCACTCTTTGCATCTTGCTTAAAAGGGAAGTTCCTCTTCTTCCAACACTAAATCTGCGAAATCAGCTCCGCCGTTATTTTCACGCAGAGCATGCTGGGCGCGACTTTCCAGGAGCTGGAAGCTATGACAGAGCACCTCTGTCACATAATGGGTCGACCCCTCCTTCTCAGCGCTAGCCAAGGTGGCTCTTTGTCAACCCACTACAGTTGACAAAGAGCCAAAAATCCCAAGTGATTTTCTCACTTAGGATTATGTTTTCTATGTTAAATTAGAACCCATCTACGTTTGTGTAGATTTTTTGTACGTCTTCGTCGTCTTCAAGAACGCTGTATAGTTTTTCAAAGGTTTCAAGGTCATCCCCTGACAATTCCACTTCAGACTGAGGAATCATTTCCAATTCTGTCACTTGGAATTCTTCGACACCTGACTCACGGAGGGCAACGATAGCCTTATGAAGGTCAGTTGGAGCTGTGTAAACTGTGATTGTACCTTCTTCTGCTTCTACATCATCCACATCCACATCTGCTTCAAGCAATTGCTCAAAGACTGCATCGGCATCTTCACCTGCAAATACGATAACTCCCTTGTTGTCAAAGAGGTATGAAACCGAACCTGAAGCGCCCATGTTTCCACCGTTTTTACCAAAGGCAGCACGGACATTAGCCGCTGTACGGTTAACGTTTGAAGTCAAAGTATCCACGATCAACATAGAACCATTTGGTCCAAAACCTTCGTAACGTCCTTCTGTAAAGGTTTCGTCTGTGTTTCCTTTAGCCTTGTCCAAAGCTTTATCGATAACGTGTTTTGGCACTTGAGCTTGTTTAGCACGGTCGATAACGAATTTCAAGGCTGAGTTTGATTCTGGATCTGGATCACCTTTTTTAGCTGCTACATATATTTCTACACCAAATTTTGCATATACTTTAGAGTTAGCTCCATCTTTAGCCGTTTTCTTGGCTACGATATTGGCCCATTTACGTCCCATTAGGAATCTCCTTTTTTCACATTTTAATCTTTCTTATTATAACACAAGTTTTTTCGATTTTCACTAGAGGAAATGGATTTTATTCAGTAAATCCAACTAGGATAGCACTTTGGTTGCCAAGATTCCCTTGCCTTCTTTTATCAAGGGGTGACGAAACAGTGAGAAGTACAGCTGAATGGTCATGGCAACCCAGATAAAGGGTTCGCAAAGGATAACTCCCTTATAGCCTGCCCAAGGAATAATCAAGACCACAAAAGCGATTTTTCCGATTAGTTCTATAAAGCTAGAAACCAGAGGAAGGACTTTTTGCCCCAAGCCCTGCAAGCAATTACGATAAATCAGTAAGAGACTCAAAATAGGATAAAAGGCTGAACTGATTTGCAGATAGAGACTTCCATTTTCTACCAAGTAGCTATCCGTCGAACTAGCCAAGAAGGAAACCAAGGCTGGACTGGCAAAAAAGAGGAAGACACAAACAAAAATTGCCCAGGACATACTTAAACGACTGCCGATTCGAATACCTTGAACAATGCGGTCTGGGCGCTTAGCTCCTAGATTCTGAGAAGCAAAGATCGTCATTGATGCAGAAATAGCGGTCATAGGAAGAAGGGCGAAGGCCATAATGCGTCGAGCCGCCGTCTGGGCGCTAATAATTACTGCACCAAAGGTATTAACTGAAGACTGTAAAATCACACTGCCGATGGACACAATTGAACTCATCAAACCCATAGCCAAACCTTGCTCCAAGAGATCCGCGTACAAGGCCTTGTCCCATTTAAAATGTTTCAGCTGAGGTAGAAGTTCTGGAACACTCTTGCGAATATAGTAAAAACAGAGAACCGCTGATAAGCCTTGCGAAATAATGGTAGCAAGTCCCGCAGATTGAACTCCCAGTTGCAGTTGCGTAATAAAATAGAGATCCAGAACCACATTAACCAAGGCAGAGAAAATCAGAAATCCAAGCGCTGCTAGACTGTCCCCAATGGACCGCAACAAACCTGCAAAAAGATTATAGGCAAAGCTGACACCTACACAGGTCACAATCATAGAAATATATTGATAGGACTGAGAAAGAATTTCAGCAGGGGTATCTAGGTACTGTAAAAGAGGATACAAACCAAGAAATCCCAGCAACATAACCACAATACTCAAAAGAGCGCCTAAAATCCAGGTAGCTGCTACCGCTTCTTTAATTTTAGTGAAATTCCGAGCCCCATAATAGCGAGCAATGACAATCCCCATCCCATTGCCAACACCAAGAGTAAAACCTACAATCAGGTCAAAAATGGCCGTTGTAGCCCCTACTGCCGCCAAGGATTCTTGACCAAGAAAACGCCCAACAATCAAGACATCAGCAGTATTATAGAGCTGTTGAAAAATATTGGACAGCAAGATTGGGAAGGCGAAGCTTAAGAGCGAGGGAAGAATTGGACCATGTATCAGGTCCACTGTTCGTTTTTTATTCATAAGGCTATTATATCAGCTTTCTAGAGGAGCGACAAGAAACAGCAAACTATAGGCAATCTGAAATCTTGAACAAAGAATCGAAAAAGCAGTGGATTGCTCCACTACTTTCACAGCTTATTCTTCAATTTCGATTTCAAGTTCGTCGCCTAAGTCAAGTGTAACTTCTTCATTCACAGAGTCTGCTTGAACTGCTTCATCTTTTTTGCTTTCAGCAATTTCTTCTCCATCAATCAAACCAAATTGAACACGGACTTGATGGTCAATCTCATCAAAGACTTCTGGGTTATCTGCCAAGTATTTCTTAGCATTTTCAGAACCTTGCCCGATTTTCTCATCCTTGTAAGAGTACCAAGCTCCTGCTTTTTTGATGATATCCAAATCGCTTGCGATTTTCAAGAGCTCACCAGTCTTAGAAATCCCTTCTCCGTACATGATTTCAACGAAGGCTTCCTTAAATGGTGGAGCCACCTTGTTTTTCACGACCTTGATCTTAGTTTCTTTACCGACATTGGTATCTTTTTGGTCACCAGTTCCCTTGATTTGCGTACTTCCACGAACATCCAAACGGACTGAAGCATAGAATTTCAGAGCACGTCCACCAGGAGTTGTTTCTGGATTTCCAAACATGACCCCAACTTTTTCACGCAATTGGTTGATAAAGATGGCAATTGTTTTGGTTTTATTGATAGAAGCACCAAGTTTACGCATGGCCTGACTCATCATACGAGCTTGCAAACCAACATGGCTATCTCCGATATCTCCATCGATTTCCGCACGAGGAACAAGGGCCGCAACTGAGTCGACTACGACAAGGTCCACAGCACCTGAGTCAATCAATTTTCCTGCAATTTCAAGACCTTGTTCTCCTGAGTCTGGTTGTGATAAGAGCAATTCGTCAATATTGACCCCAAGAGCCGCAGCATAAGCTGGGTCAAGGGCATGCTCCGCATCGATAAAGGCTGCAATCCCACCTTCTTTTTGCGCTTGCGCGACTGCATGAAGGGCAACTGTTGTCTTACCAGATGACTCTGGTCCATAAATTTCAATGATACGTCCCTTAGGATAACCACCTGAACCAAGGGCAATGTCCAGAGCCAAGGAACCGGAGCTCATCACTTGCACCTTTTGCTCGGCGCGTTCACCCAAACGCATGATTGAACCCTTACCAAAGTCTTTCTCAATCAATTTAAGAGCATCATTCAATGCTTTTTCACGTTCTGCCCCGAATTTTTTTGAAATTTCATCTAATTTTTTTGGTTTTTTCGCCATTCTATTCTCCTACATTCTAATGGTCCTCAGACCTATCTACTATTATATCAAAAGTTAGTCACTTAATAAAGCCTTGCGAACTAGGTTAAAGGCATGCATAACCGCAATGTGACGTACATCTGCTCGACTTCTGCCTCCAATATTGACCTTGATAACCTCAGTTCCTTGCTCTTGAGCCAAGCCTATGAAGACTGTCCCAGCTGGATGTCCTTCCAGGCTATCTGGTCCTGCCACTCCAGTCAAACTAAGGCCAAAATCAGACTGGGTCTTGATTCGTGCCTGCTCAGCCATCTTCTGAGCTGTAAATTCAGATACCACACCCTGTTCTTCCAAATCCTTGACAGAAATATCCAACATCTTTGATTTTTCCTCCAAGCTATAGGTTACAAAACCACCCTTAAATATACTTGAAGCACCCGAAAAATCAGCTACGCTGGCTTGGAAAAGCCCTGCCGTCAAACTCTCTGCAGCCGTGATAGTTTTCCCTTGTTTTTTCAGTTCTTCTACCACAATGCTAGCTAAACTAGTTTCTTCCCCATAACCATAACAAAGATCTCGTAAAGAAAGACCTTCAAAGGTCTGGCGACCTAAGATTTGATTTTCCAAGATATCCAGCACTTGATTCGCCTCTTCTTGGCTGCTAGCTTTTGTTGACAGACGCAGAGTGACTTCTCCTGTCTTAGCATAAGGGGCCAAGGTCGGATCTGTTTGATTATCAATCAAATCAGACAAAATCGTAACCAACTGGCTCTCGCCAATCCCAAAGAAACGAAGAACTCGGGAATGCAGCTTGCTCCCTGTCATCAACTTGGGTAGAAGTTGGTTTAAGACCATAGGCTTCAATTCACTTGGTGGACCTGGAAGGACGACGTAGGTCACTCCTTCGACTTCCAATATTCCTCCCACAGCCAGTCCTGTTTCATTTGGCAGTGGAATCGCTCCTTCTACAAGTTGAGCTTGTCTTTCGTTATTCGGTGTTCGGGCATAGTCTGGTCTCTGGGCAAAAAAGACATCCAACTTCTCCTGCGCCTGAGGATCAAAGACTAATTCTTTCCCTAAAAATTTAGCTAGGGTTTGTTTGGTCAAATCGTCCTCAGTTGGTCCCAAACCACCTGTCAACATCACCAGACTACTACGTTGACTGGCAATCTCAAGCAAAGACAAGAGACGAGTTTCATTGTCTCCTACAGCCGTCTGAAAATATACGTCTACTCCAATTTCTGCTAGTTTTTCCGACAAAAACTGGGCATTGGTATTAACAATCTGTCCTGTCAAAATCTCTGTTCCAACAGCAATGATTTCTGCTTTCATGTTTCCTCCTACCTATCTATTCGTATTTTTTTGAAAAAATCGCAGGAAATTTCCCACGATTTTAACTATAAAATAGATTATTCTACATCTTCTTGATTTGTTGTATTATTAATCGTACCTGTTCCCAAACCGATACCATTTTGGTTTCCAAAAATATCTTCATATAAGACTGCATTTGTCTCTAACTCTGTCACCTTCGGTTTATCAAGTGAGGTTCTCAAAAGATTCTGGACCTCTAACAAATGGTTAGCCGTTACGATTTGATAAGATGTCCCTTGCAATTCGGCGTCTTCTCCTCGTAATTGTTGAGTTTCAATCGTTTTAAACGAGTCCTGGTAACCTAACAAGCTTGGAATACTTTTCGCAGATAGATCAATATTAGTCTGCATATTGGTACTTAGGGCTTTTAAGATAGATTGATAGTGACTAACACTATTCAAGCTAAGAACTTTTTCAACAACCTTTTGAATGACTTCACGCTGACGTTTCTGACGTCCGTAGTCCCCTTCTGGGTCCTGGTAGCGCATGCGAGAATAAACAAGAGCTTCATCTCCATTTAGAGTTTGTTGCCCAACACCAATAGAAATGGTATTAAATTCCTCTTGGTCACTGATAGAAATCGGGAAACCTAGAGTGTTGTTGACGGTTATACCACCCACTGCATCAACTAATTGTTGCAATCCGTGCATATTGACCATAATATAGCGATCAATATGAATATTCATCATCTTCTGAATAGTTGAAATAGCCAACTCTGCACCACCACCAGCATAGGCAGCGTTTAGTTTTGCTTCCTCAATCTGACCATCTTTATGCTGAATTTTAGTCAAGATATCACGTTCCAAACTCAACATCATGGTCTTTTTCGTGTGCGGATTAACTGTCAAAAGAATCATGGAATCACTATTTCCCTCCCAAGGGTCCGTTCGTTCTTCGTTTCCAGTATCAACCCCCATTAAAAGGATCGTTAAGGGTTCAGTAGCCTCAATAACATTGGTTTCTTCCCCAATCTTTTTATAGGTTTTTGATAAGGTTTCTGTACCTTGCTGATAAATAGTATAAGCAAAAACACCCACACCTAAAACTGTCACAGCTAGAAAAGCTAGCACCATTCCAATAATTTTTTTAACCATATTTCTATCAATCTATCAGTCTACCCATCAGGTAAACATCTATAAATTTCCCTTCTTCTATGTACGCACCGCGCTCTTGTCTACCTTCAATTACAAAGCCATGCTGTTGATATAAATGAACTGCACCCTGATTGCGAGTTTGGACAGTTAGTTGAAGTCGACGAAGAATGCCACTAGCCTGTGCCCATTCTACGACTTCTTCAAGTAACAAACTCCCCAGTCCATTATTCCAATACTTCTGACCAATCACAATAAAGAGATCTCCAATATGACGAACTCTCTTGCGTTGATCAGCTGTGATATTCACAAGACCAGCAATTTCATCATTCAGCAAGGCCAGTAAAGTGATTTGATTTTCAGAGTGAGCCTGTTTATCCAAAAACAACTCCATCTCAGTATCTGTCATCAAAATGCCATTCCTGTCCAGACTGGTAAAATCTGTTTCTACACTGACACGATTTAAAAATGATACTAATTCAGCCGCATCTTCAACTTCTGCTTCCCTAATGAGCAACTCATACTCCATGTTGAAGCTCCTCTAAAAGCTTTTCTGCACGCAAACCTTTTGCTTGAAAATTCAGTCTGCGACCCTCTTCTTCTTTTAGAATTTCCAATTCTAAATAAGTATCTGGCAAGGCATCACCTAAAAGATGCCCCCACTCGATGACAGTTACCCCACCACCAAAGAGAAACTCATCTAAATCAATAGAATCAGCATCCCCCTCTATACGATAAACATCTAAATGATAAAGAGGAAGACGACCTTCATACTCTCTCACAATAGTATAGGTTGGACTCTTAATCATCTGAGTAATCTGTAACCCTTTAGCAAGGCCTTTTGTAAAAGTCGTTTTGCCTGCTCCAAGTTCTCCAGTTAGAATTAAGACGTCATTTTTTTCTAATAAATGGCCCAAACGTTCACCTAAGGACTGTAACTCTTCTTCATTTTTAGTGTACATGTTTCTATTATACCAAAAAGTTGTTCTTTGTCGAGATATTATCTGTGAATTCCATATTATAAATTGTAAAACTAGAACTATCTCCTTTTTTGTTCTTAAAATAGAAACAGCAAGAAAACGACTAACAAGATATCCCTCATCAAATGACTGTAAAATGAAACTTCCCAGCGAATGACTTTTGGCACCAACAGTCCTAGAAAAAGCATTCCCAAGGCAATATAAAAGGTCATGGATAATAGCATCCAAGGATTTCTGAGAAAGATTAGAATAGCTAGTCCACTAATAAAACAGATTTCCTTCTTTCCCAAAATCTTTTTCAATCCATTTACATACTTCTGAATCGGCAGAAAAACTAACAAATCAATACCAAATAAGAAAAAGAAACTCGGTAGAAAGGCTTCCACAAACCCTTCTACGGAAGTATTTCCTGAAAGGATATGTTCTATAACAATTAAGGCTAAACCCAAAATATTTACTAAGAGCAATAGGCTATACAAGAATTGTTGCTTATCTTCTTTAAAAACTGAATAATGTTGATTTCCCTGCCCTCTATAATAGTTTAGCCCTGCACCAATACTGGCAAGAAGCAACATGCCAACTAAATAATAGAAGCAGTTTTGATTTAACACCAAGGACCAAGTCGATAAACTTAAACAAGAACAGCTACTGATACCAAAAATCGTAAACAATAACAAAACTTGAATTTGCTTTTTCATTTTTTCCATCATTCTTCCTCCCTTACTTGCTCTTATTATAGGCTAGAAATCCTCACAATTGCTAAAATATTTCTCAACTGTCAGTTTTCTACTCTAAAATGCAAAAAAGTTTGATGCAGGTAACCCTTACATCAAACTTTTGCTATTTTTCCTCAAACCAAAGAGCAATTTCTCGCTTAGCTGACTCTTCTGAATCTGAACCATGTACAACATTTTGGATAGCCTCATTTTCTCCAGCAGCTTTTGCAAAATCACCTCGAATAGTTCCTGGTAAAGCTTCTTCTGGACGAGTCGCACCCATCATAGTCCGCCAAATTTCGATTACTTTAGGACCAGAAATGATGCCCACAAGAACTGGTCCTGAAGTCATAAATTCACGAATCGGTGGGTAAAAACTTTGACCAACCAAGTCCTGATAGTGCTGATCAATCAACTCTTCTGAAACCTTTGTACGCAACTCCAATTTTTCGATTGTCAATCCACGTTGTTCGATGCGTTTCAACACCTCACCCACTAATCCTCTTTTTACACCGTCTGGTTTAATGATAAAAAATGTTTGTTCCATACCCGTCTCCTTTGTCAGCTTCTTTCTTTTATTTTACCACATTTCATGGAAAAATGGAGAAAGTTTTCAGAAAATAGAAAGAGAACCCGAAGGCTCTCTCATTCTCTTTTATTCTACTGTTTCTTCCACAGTTTCAACGACAGTATCCACAACTACTTCTGTTGTTTCTTCATTTCCTTCTTCCTCTACTGGAGGATTAAGGTATTCTTCTTCGTTGATAGCTTGTGGTTCAAGGTTACGGTAACGGGCCATACCAGTACCTGCTGGGATGATCTTACCGATGATAACATTTTCTTTAAGTCCAAGGAGATGGTCTTTCTTACCACGGATAGCTGCGTCAGTAAGGACACGAGTTGTTTCCTGGAAGGAAGCCGCTGACAAGAAACTGTTTGTTTCAAGTGAGGCTTTGGTAATTCCCATAAGAACTGGGCGACCTGTCGCTGGAACTCCACCTGCGATAAGAACATCTTTGTTGGCATCTGTAAAGTCATTGATATCCATGAGGGTACCCATGAGAAGATCTGTGTCACCTGGATCCATGACACGAACTTTACGGATCATTTGACGAACCATTACCTCGATGTGTTTGTCACCGATTTCTACCCCTTGGCTACGGTAAACTTTTTGCACTTCACCGAGAAGATAAGTTTCAACTGACAAGACATCACGAACTGCAAGGAGACGTTTTGGTTGGATAGAACCTTCTGTCAAAGCAGCACCACGCGCTACTTGGTCTCCAACCTCAACACGCATACGAGCTGTAAATGGAACGACGTACTCACCTTCGCCAGTTTCACCCTTAACAAAGACTTTCTTAGTACGAGTTGATGCATCTTCTTCGATAGCAGTAACTTGTCCTTTAACCTCTGTGATAACCGCTTCCCCTTTAGGATTGCGGGCTTCAAAGATTTCTTGGACACGAGGAAGACCCTGAGTGATATCGGTATTTGAGGCAACCCCACCCGTGTGGAAGGTACGCATTGTAAGCTGTGTACCAGGTTCCCCGATAGATTGGGCAGCGATTGT
>NZ_CAOKTW010000022.1:0-14039 GCF_948472335.1 Streptococcus bouchesdurhonensis
GATTTTGTGTGAAATATCAGCAGGAAAGCATGAAGCTCGTCAACAGGTGTCTTATGATAAGTAACCTTGGCTGTTTAGGCGAAGGGCATCTGCACGAATCAGGGCTTTCTAAGTGACTATTTCCACCGAAATATTATTTATATCAGGAGGACATTCACATGTCACGTTATACAGGACCATCTTGGAAACAAGCTCGTCGCCTTGGCCTTTCACTTACAGGTACAGGTAAAGAATTGGCACGTCGTAACTACGTACCAGGACAACACGGACCAAACAACCGTTCTAAATTGTCAGAATACGGTTTGCAATTGGCTGAAAAACAAAAACTTCGTTTCACTTACGGTGTAGGTGAAAAACAATTCCGTAACTTGTTCGTACAAGCTACAAAAATCAAAGGCGGAATCCTAGGTTTCAACTTCATGCTTCTTTTGGAACGTCGTTTGGATAACGTTGTTTACCGTCTTGGTCTTGCGACTACTCGTCGTCAAGCTCGTCAATTCGTAAACCACGGTCACATCCTTGTTGACGGAAAACGCGTTGATATCCCATCATACCGCGTAACTCCAGGTCAAGTGATCTCAGTTCGTGAAAAATCATTGAAAGTTCCAGCTATCCTTGAAGCAGTAGAAGCTACTCTTGGACGTCCAGCATTCGTATCATTCGACGCTGAAAAATTGGAAGGTTCATTGACTCGCTTGCCAGAACGCGACGAAATCAACCCAGAAATCAACGAAGCACTTGTCGTTGAATTCTACAACAAAATGCTTTAATTTTAAGAAATATCTTACAGAAAGCCTACAACAGTGGGCTTTTTGCTTTGTCTTAAAACGTTGATTTCTGGGTTTGTCATCATTTTTGTCATCACTTATAACGAACTTACAGCTTTCTCATAAAATGAGACGGCTGTTTTTGCTTTTTCTTTGGAGAGATGACTGTAAGTGTCCATAGTCATAGCTAGTGTAGAATGACCTAGACGGTGTTGCAATTCTTTATACGGTATTCCAGAGTTTAGCAAAAGACTAGCGTGTGTGTGTCTAAAACCGTGGAAACCAATATTAGGTACACCAGCATGTTTGAAACGTGTGTTTAAACGAGTGGCTAGTGTTCTATTGTTTGGGTATTGAGGGAATGAGAGAAGTTTAAAAGTCTGTTCTTTTGGTTTTGTTGCTTACAAAATGATAAGCAGATAAGCAAAGTAATAACTTGCCTTAGTTGCTCGCAGAATGACAAGGAGATAAGAGAGATAAAAATCTCTCTTAATTCCTTACCAAATGGTATGGAGAATGGACTTGAACCAAGAGCGAACGCCGAGAAAACGCAAAAAACGCCTAGAACAATCTAAGCGCCAAAGAGTAGTGGACGGTGTGCCTGTCCCGTCATCTCATACTATGAAGTTGCGTAGCGACACTATCATTTCTACCTCACTTATCTTTAAACTAATTATACCATAAAGGAGTAGCAACTTGACCACTGACGAAGTAGAAAAGAAGCTAAAAAGCTATCGTAATAATCTCTTGTTGATTGAATATTAGAGGAGGAAAGTTTATAATGAAGTTAAAGTAAAGGAGGTTTCGTTTTAGATTTGATGATACCACCAACCAAAGAGTTATTGATTTTTTATAATCAAATTGATGAGTGGGTTGACCAAGTTTATCCAGACCAAGATAGACCTTCTTTATCGTTTAAGAAAGACACTCCACAATCTATTTTAGATTTATTTGATAGTATTAAATCTAAAATTGGTTTTGATTCCCTAGAACGCAAGTATTGAAATAATAATTATGGATAAGTTAAACATGAAAAATAAGATAATTGATGTTTATAAAATAGCGCATCGTCTTATTTCTATTACTGTTGAGAATCCTGATTTTTCAGATTTGAAAATCAATCAGTTTGTTAGAATTGGAGAAAAAGAGTATAGGGTACGTAGTGTCCCTATGATTCATTCAACTCCACCTAAATCAATTTTAGAAATAGATACATTTGCGATTGACTACACTGAGGACGACTTGATGAATAAAGAGGCGGTATTTAGGAGATTGGATAGCGAAGCTTAACGGATCAATTAGAAATTGTTGTAAGAATCTGGTCTTTTTAATAAAAGACATATAAGAAATGATAGGAAAAGTCAGAATAATGACAGATTTTAATGAGAATGGATGCGATGATTTAGAGTTGCTAGATGGGATGTGTGACTCCGTTACAGCAGAATCTTTTCTTGAAGGATACAGTGATTTTTACAAAGAGACTGAAGAGTCAAAAATATGGTGGATTGATAAAATAGATTCTATAGGAGAACATCTATTGAGCTTTGATCAGAAAAAAATTTATAACTTATTTGAGGACTATCCTTATAATATGACTGAAGAAGAGGTTGAAATTTTTGATAGTGAAAATCCTTTTTGGAGAGATTTTTTCTCAGATAGAAAATTATAAGCAATCCGTTTATATTGGGCTTTTTAGAGATAGGGCTAATAGAAAATAAAGGTATTTAAAGATGATTAAAATTTCAATCAGTTTGTTGCTAGATGCGATTGAAGATAACATCAACGACGAAGAACTTCAATCTATCGATTTCGAGAGTCATATTAGAAAAATTACAAAAGAATTCCAGGGAGAAAATGGCGAATTCTTAGTAAAAGAAGAAGCGTTTGAAACACTCCCTTTGGACAGAGATAAAAAGGATAAAATCATTGAGCAAATAAAGCAAAATAGTCAAAATGTTTTCGAAGACGATTTCGATACCTTGTTGCAATTATATTTTTGAGCATCAAGAATAATTCAAGCGCATTATTTCATACTAAATAGAAAATGACAAAGATTGATAAACAAATTATTACGATGTACAAAATAGAAGATGGAACCTCTAAGAGGCAGTATTCTATTGTGAGTGGAGGTTGTAAAGGTATTGCAACTATCGATAAAACTACTTTGGAATATAGCTATGTTGGAGATAATTTAGGACAATTTACTTCGTTTGTCAAAGATACTTTGACTAAAAGTATTAAGTTAGGAAAAGAGTTGCCGGATAAATTTTCATACGGTTTTGGATAAGTTATGGAATATCTTATATAGGAGAATCAAGATATTATGGCAATATTTGATGATTTACGAGCATTGTATGACAATGGTTGGGACGCTTCTTTTAATTATAAGGGTCAAGTATGTGGTATTTTTCCTAATTCTGTTTATGACATTGTCGTCGTACTTGGAGATAATAAATTTAAAGTGTCATCTTTTGATGAGTTAATTTCTTTACAGATTGAAGGGAAAACTTTGCTGGAAATCATGAGTGAGGTGGAAGTGCAATATGGTTGAAGGACACTAGAGAAAAGATAGGTAATAAATTGAAATGCACGGATTGAAAGTTGAGAAAAAAGTGCTATAATGAAGATATGAAGGATAGAGGTTGAGAATCTGTCACCAACGCGCCACTTATAGTGGGTCGAGAAATGCAGGAGCCCCGACAGTCCTGCCTATCCTTGCAAGTCAATCAGCCCTTAGCTATGAATCTAGGGGCTTTTTGCTTTGTCTTAAAATGTTGATTTCTGGGTTTTCTTAGAGATTTGTTAGTAAGGTTAGTTGTATATATAAGTCTATCTATTCCAAGAATGACACGATGTTGATGACATAAATCTGGTATGATATAATATTCTGGCCCCCTCAATTCAAAGAAGGGAGGTGTTATATATGCTAGAGTTACTTTCCCTTTTTCTAGCTCCGTTACTTGTTAACGTACTATCTGAGCTTTTCAAGCTATGGATAAAGAGACGTAGCAAGTAGCATTTAACCCTTTTAGAGGGTAGCAAAAAACCCCATCGGTGGCACGGTGGGGCTTTTTAGTTATATATGCTAGAAGCATTATTTTCCCTTTATGCTTTCATTCTAACACAACCCCTCCGATATTTCAAGCTTTTGTTTTGATATTCCTCAGAGTGTGTTTGTGGTTTGAGTCCACTTTACTGAAATTAGCCCACGCGCTTCTAGCCTCCATTCTACAGCAAAGAAATCAACTCTTTTCTAGGGATTTCCGCCCTCATTTTTGTCTTTTGTGCTAAAATAGACTTATAAATTGAAAATAAGGAATGTTTATGAAATCGGGTAATGGTTTTTGGAAAGGCTGTCTCTATTTTTGGGGCTTCTTGTTCTTACTGGGCCTTTTGGTTCAATATGCTCTTCCGCTTGCGGCTTGTGTCCTGCTAGGCTATGGTGGTTATCGCCTCTATAAACGTTGGCGCTATCCTCTTTTGCAGGATCGTTCGCTCGATGATCGGATTGAGCTTTTAAAAGCTCGTATTCGTCAGGCGGACAAGGATATTCAGCAATTAGAGGGAACTTTAGTAGAAAAAGGCTCAGAGTCCTATAAGAGTTTGGCTAATCAAGTATTAATCGAACTGCGGGAAATCCATCAGGAGGCGGAACGTCTCAAGTCCTATATCGATGCTGATGTCTACAACCGTATTGACAAAAAGGTTCGTACAGTGAGGGCAACTATCGATGTTCAGCTAGAACGTTTGGATAGAGAAAGTCAGGTAGATCTTGAAAATGCGGAGCCAGAGGAATTAGCTCCAGAATTGTCCCAGACCTTGGCCAATATTGCCATTGATCATCAGGCTATTTTAGACAAGATTGCCACCTCTGCTGATGGTGATAAGGAAGAATTGACGGCCATTCATAGTTTGAAGATGGAGAAATTCCAAACGATTTTAGAAGGCTATTTAAAGATTAAGGCCAATCCGAAGAACTATAATCGAGCAGAAGAACGCTTGCAACAAGCTAAAGCAGCCATCGAACAATTTGACCTTGAACTGGACCAAGTCTTGAGAGAACTCAATGAAACAGATATGCGTGATTTTGATATCAGTTTGTGTATCCTAGAAAAAGATCGTAAAGAATAGGTTAGAAACAAAGGAGTAACCATGACAGAATTTAATTTTGATATTGACCAGATTGCCAATAATACGGTAGCTAAGGTGGATAAAACAACCCAAATCATCGAGACCAATACTGGCTCGGACAAGACCTTGACCTTCCTTGAAAAGTTGAGCCCTGAGCAGCAAGAAGGAATCAAGGCGCACGTGCCCCAATTGGTAGACCAGTTTGTCACCAATCAAAATGCTCTTTTGGATTTTGGACAATCTGCTGTAGAAGGTGTGAACAATACGGTCAATCGTATCTTGTCAGAACAAAAGAAATTGCAGATTCCCCAAGTGGATGATCTACTCAAGAATACCAACCGTGAGTTGCAAGGCTTTGTAGTTAAATACAAGAACGCTGAAATTGCTGAGTTAGAAGAGAAGCCAAACTTTTTGCAACGATTGTTTAACAAGAGCAAGAATACCCTACAAGAATTTTACTTTGATTCAAAAACAGTGGAGCAAAAGCTCGATGGCATGGCTGCCGCAGTGGTCAAGCAAGAAGATGTCTTAGCTCGAAATATCGTCTCTGCTGAGATGTTGATTGAGGACAATACCAAATCCATTGAAAATCTAGTGGGAGTGATTTCCTTTATCGAAGCTAGTCAGACAGAAGCTGGCAAGCGCGCTGCCGAACTGAAGGCCCAAGCTGACCAACTCGATACAAGTACGGTAGAATACCAAACCAAGTCACAAGAATTGGCCCGCATGGCAGAAGTGGTCAATACCCTCGAACAACAACATACTGAGTATGTCAGCCGTCTCTATGTTGCCTGGGCAACAACACCTCAGATGCGCAATCTTGTGAAGGTGTCATCTGATATGCGCCAAAAATTGGGCATGCTTCGTCGCAATACGATTCCAACAATGAAGCTTTCCATTGCCCAACTTGGTATTTTGCAACAATCAATGAAATCAGGTGTCGTGGCAGATGCCATTGTCAATGCCAATAATGCTGCCCTTCAGATGCTAGCTGAAACCAGCAAGGAAGTGATTCCGCAAATGGAGAGAATTGCCCAAAGCCCGACAGTTGCTGTTGAGTCTGTTACCAAGCTGGCTGAAAGTTTAGTAGCTCAAAACCAAGGTATCGTCGCAGCTATTGAATTGGGTCGCCAGAAACGTGCCCAACTAGAAACAACCATCGTCAAGTCCGCAGAAATGATCAACGATTCTGTCAAACTACGCGATGAGAAAATCGTCCAAGCCCTTCTAGACCAAGGCAAGGCCGCCCAGAAAGAAGTACAAGAATAATACACAAGTCCCTTGTAATGTAGATTTGCAGGGGATTTTATTTGTTTTTGTGGACAAGCCAGGCGGAATACTTTTTCCCAAGCCAGAGAGCAAAGAGGAGATTGATGACGACGATGCCTGAACCGACTAGTGAAAATAGGAAAAATTCGCTAGTAGAAACTCGCCACAAATGTACAATGTCTGTAATCAAATAAGCACTGATAGGAAAACAAAGGATAGAAGTGATCAGAGCAGGTATATACTTGCGAAGAAGAATTGATTGTCCAATATGGAGAAAGAGATGAAGTGCAAAGGCTACAAATCCACCCAACCAAACTAATTCGAGCGCTCTAGATTGACTAAAATACGCTAATAAAGTGATGGATAAGACAATGATAAACTCCTCAAAAACAGCAAGGGCAAATCCCTCTGTTGTAATTCCTTTGTGAATCTTGAGAATAGCTGGAGCCTTTTGAGCCAGCAAGGTTTCGTTGAGATGAATCCAAGGGACAAGACCGATAATTTCTTCCATATCGTGAAAGATAAAAAGTAGAGGGAACATCCAAAGATAAAACGCCATAAATCTCTCCTGAAAAGCTATAGATTGCTAACTAATAAAGCAAAAAACGCCCAGTAAGGCGTTTTGAGTTAGGTATGCTTATTTAACTTCTGTAAACACAACGTGTTTGCGAAGTTTTGGTGAGTATTTCTTCAATTGAAGACGGTCTGGAGTGTTACGTTTGTTTTTAGAAGTAAGGTACAAGCGTTCACCAGATTCTTTGTGTTCAAGTGTAATATTTACGCGCATGGTATCTCCCTTCTATTATTCAGCTGATGCAGCTTTAGCGATTTTACGTCCTTTGTAGTATCCTTTAAGTGATACACGGTGAGAACGTGAGTAATCTCCAGTAGTTTCGTCAAAGTTTACAGATGGAGCTGTTACTTTGTAGTGTGTACGACGTTTGTTTTTCTTCGCTTTTGAAGTGCGACGTGCAGGTACTGCCATTTTGATTTCTCCTTTAGGTATTTATATTCGATTCAATCTACTGATTTTCATCAACCATACTAGGATAACACATTTTTTTTGTAAAGTAAAGTTACTTGACAAAAAAAGATGAAAAAATTCTCCTATCCGACCTAGCAGACAGGAGAAGGTGTTAAATATCAATCTCAAATGGTTCGTCAATGGTTTCTGATACGTATTTTCCGTCTTTCTTCCGTTGTTTGACACATTCTGTGAGGAGATATTCGATTTGCCCATTGACTGAACGAAAGTCATCTTCTGCCCATGATGCGAGTGCAGCGTATAACTTTGTTGAGAGTCGAAGGGGGATCTGCTTTTTTTTAGCTTCAACCATCTTTAGTAAAGACTTCCTGTGTTGACAATTGGTTGTGCATCATGATTGCCACAGAGGACGACTAGGAGATTTGAAACCATGGCAGCTTTTCGTTCTTCGTCAAGCTCTACCAATTCCCCTTCATTGAGTCGTTCTAGTGCCATTTCAACCATTCCTACAGCACCATCCACAATCATCTTACGGGCATCAATTATGGCAGATGCTTGTTGGCGTTGAAGCATGACAGCAGCAATTTCTGGAGCGTAAGCTAGGTAAGTAATACGTGCTTCAAGGATTTCCAAGCCAGCATCCTCAACACGACTTTGGATTTCTTCACGAATACGATTAGCCACAATTTCGCTAGAGCCACGGAGACTACCTTCATCTGCTTGGCCGTCACCCGTAGTATCCACGTTAGGAGACACATCGTAAGGATAGATGCGGACAATATTTCGGAGGGCGCTATCACATTGCAATGAAAGATATTCTTTGTAGTTATCAACGTTGAAAACTGCCTTAGCGGTGTCGACAACTCTCCAAGTTACCGCGATACCGATTTCTACGGGATTTCCTAGACAATCATTGATTTTTTGACGAGAATTGCTCAAGGTCATGACTTTGAGGGAAATCTGTTTCTTGCCAATTTCAAGATTTACATCATTGCCATTTGATGATTTCATCCCAGAAAAAGGAGATTTTGTGCTAACATCACCACTTTGTCCAAGTCGAGTGTGGTTTGCAGGGTTGACTGCTACGCTGAAGGGATTGACAAAGTAAAAGCCAGGTTCTTTGATGGTACCTGTATAGTTACCAAAGAGTGTCAGAACCATAGCCTCCTGAGGTTTGACAACTTTTAAACCAGCATGAGTTAGCGTTGCAATTACGATTAGTAAAGGTCCGATAATAATTCCAAAAATGTTTTCCGAACCAACACCCATTTTAAATATAAAGATACCAAGTACGATTGTCAACTCAATGAGAATCAATGCTAATACACCATTTGGTTATGAATTGATTAGTTTTTCAGTCATAAGAATGACCTCTGTTATTTGATATCTAAATGATATCATTTTGTTTTTAAAAATTAATAGAAAGTTGACAAATAATCACTAAAAAGTTTCAGCCCAATAATTACTTGTAGTAGGTGAGATTATATTGTGCTGAAATACTCTTTTATTCTTATAACTTTTACACTATAATTGTAGTTAGAAAGGGAGAGAAATGTTTGATTATAGAGCACTAGTTATTTTGATGACTTTGATGGATCATTGTGAGCTATCATTATATGAATTATCTGTTAAGGTGAGCTTACCTATAAAGGAAGTCAAAGAAGGAATAGATTATTTAGTGCCTTATCTAGCTAATAAAGGGATAGTGCTGGATAAAAAACAAGGTCGCTATAGTTTATCAAATCGTACGAAGCAGTCTTTGACAGATATTATTAAGTCGGATGAATTGGTTTTACCAAAGTCGACTCGCTTAGCATTAATCTATCTTTACACTTTTTGCCGATTAGATTTTATATCGAATAATCATTACCAAGACTTTTTGAAAGTAAGTAAGAATACAACCTTATCTGATATTCAATCATTAAGAAAGATTATGTTAGATAATGATTTGGAGCTAGGGTACAGTAGAGCAAAAGGTTATACTTTACACGGTTCAGAGTGGAATAAGCACCGTTTAGCTTTTCAAATGGTTAGTGAGTTGCTGGAATCCTCCATAGGGATTTGGGGGTTGGATTATGTTTTATCCAGTTGGGGGTATTCATTAACTTATGATTTGATTGATCAGGTAGTTAAAGATTATTATGAAAAGCTACAGATAGTACCTATTGTTAATCAATTAAAAGTTTGCCTTTTCGGTTTAGTATTCATTATATGTAGGTATCAAAGGGATGTTGAAAGAGTATGTCTTTCAGAGACACTAGTATCTCCTATTATTCAAGATATAACGACTATTTTATTAGATACAGTAGTTGATTTGGGAATTATAGATACGGTATTTTCAGAGGATGATTATCGCTATGTCACAGTTTTATTATCAAGTTGCTTTGAAGGTGAAGTAGATGTTGCTCCGGTTTACTTTAATCAATTAACAGAGGCTATTATAAGTAGAATGGAAGATATTTCTTTGTTACATTTTAAACAAAGAGAAGTATTGAGAGAAAATCTTCGCCGCCACCTTATACCGGCTTACTATAGATTAAAGTTCGGCTTACCTAGCTCAAATGAATATGTGTTGCATGTTAAAGAACATTATCCTGATTTATTTGAACTAGTAAAAGATTCTTTGACTCCCTTGATGGACGCTATTGACAAGCCCATACCTGATAGTGAAACAGCATATTTTGTTATCCATTTTGGAGGATATTTAAAGAAAGCAGACAATTTGCCTCAAAAATGTTATAAAGCAGCAATTATCTGTCCTAATGGAATTAGTTCTTCATTGATGATAAAAGAGAATCTATTAGCATTATTCCCTCAAATTGAGTTTATAGAAACCTCAAAGATTGATGATTTATATGCGAAAACTAGTAGTGACTATGATATGGTTTTTTCTACTATAAAGGTGGATACAGAGAAGCCAAATTATCTAGTTTCTGTTATGATGACGGAAGAACAAACAACACAGTTAGTTGAATTGGTATCAAAAGATTTCCCAGATACAGGTTATCGAGATATTGAGCTTAATCAGATAATTAGCATAGT
Organism: Streptococcus bouchesdurhonensis; assembly: GCF_948472335.1. Next base: position 10,195 of record NZ_CAOKTW010000022.1, read on the forward strand.
AAGACGATATAGTGTAATCACACAAGAATTAGAGTTAAAATTAGCATTAAAGAGGTATCTCTATCAAGAAATGAACAGAAAGGAAGTGTTACCATTGTTAGAAGAATTAATTACAAAAGAAACTTATCAGGTTAGTTCGGAAAAATTAGGATGGAAGGAGGCAATTCGTTTAGCAGCTAAACCGCTTTTGGATCAACATAAGATAACTGAGAACTACCCTGAGGCAATGATTCAAAAAGTAGAAGAGTTTGGGCCTTTTATTAATTTAGGGAAGGGAGTAGCAATTCCTCACGCTCGGCCAGATGAAGGTGTGAATGAAATAGGAATGTCAATGTTAGTTTTGGAAGAACCGATTTATTTATTGGATAATCCAGAACAGGAGGTAAGATTGTTGATTTGTATTGCAGCCATTGATAATGAGAGTCATTTAAAGGCTTTGTCACATTTAACAACAATTTTAAGAGATAAAAATCATGTTCAAACTTTAATATCATCAAAAAACTATGATGACATTGAAATGATAATTAAACAGGAGGATTAGATAATGTTAAGAATTGGTACAGCTTGTGGTTCAGGATTAGGTTCAAGTTTTATGGTACAGATGAATATTGAATCTGTATTGAGTGATTTGAATGTTTCAGATGTAGAAGTTGAACACTATGATTTAGGTGGAGCAGATCCAAATGCAGCTGATATTTGGATTGTGGGTCGTGATCTAGCTGATTCAGCTAGTCATCTTGGAGATGTTCGTATCTTAAATAGTATTATTGATATGGATGAACTACGAGAATTAATTACTAAACTTTGTGAAGAAAAAGGACTTATTTAGGAGGCTAGCGTCATGATGAAGTTCATATTGGATATTGTTAGTACACCAGCTATTTTAGTAGCTTTAATTGCAATCTTAGGATTAGTTCTTCAGAAGAAGAAATTACCTGATATTATTAAAGGTGGAATTAAGACCTTTGTTGGTTTCTTAGTTGTATCTGGTGGTGCAGGAATTGTACAAAATTCTTTGAATCCATTTGGTACCATGTTTGAACATGCTTTTCATTTATCTGGAGTTGTACCGAATAATGAAGCAATTGTAGCTGTAGCTTTAACCACATATGGCTCAGCTACTGCAATGATTATGTTTGCAGGTATGGTATTCAATATCTTAATTGCTCGTTTTACTCGATTCAAATATATCTTTTTAACAGGGCACCACACTCTATATATGGCGTGTATGATTGCGGTCATTTTATCAGTTGCTGGCTTTACAAGTTTGCCTCTTATCTTACTAGGTGGATTAGCGCTCGGTATTATTATGAGTATTTCCCCAGCATTTGTGCAAAAATATATGGTTCAATTAACTGGAAATGACAAGGTGGCTTTAGGTCATTTCAGTTCTTTGGGATATTGGTTGAGTGGTTTTACTGGTAGCCTTATCGGTGACAAATCAAAATCAACAGAGGACATTAAATTTCCAAAGAGTTTAGCTTTTTTACGTGATAGTACTGTTAGCATTACTTTATCTATGGCAGTTATTTACATTATTGTAGCTATCTTTGCAGGGTCAGAATATATAGAAAAAGAAATCAGTAATGGTACAAGTGGTCTAGTTTATGCTTTACAATTAGCAGGTCAATTTGCAGCAGGTGTATTTGTTATTTTAGCAGGTGTTCGCCTTATTTTGGGTGAAATTGTTCCAGCCTTTAAAGGTATTTCAGAGCGTCTTGTACCTAATTCAAAACCTGCTTTGGATTGTCCGATTGTTTATACTTATGCACCTAATGCAGTCCTAATTGGATTTATCTCTAGTTTTGTTGGTGGTTTAGTAAGTATGGCAATTATGATTGCTTCAGGAACGGTTGTCATCTTACCAGGCGTTGTGCCTCATTTCTTCTGTGGAGCGACTGCAGGTGTCATTGGGAATGCATCTGGTGGTGTTCGTGGAGCCACTATTGGAGCATTTTTACAAGGTATTTTAATTAGTTTTCTTCCAGTCTTTTTAATGCCAGTTTTGGGAGGACTTGGTTTCCAAGGGTCAACTTTCTCAGATGCAGATTTTGGTCTATCAGGAATTATTTTAGGAATGTTGAATCAATTTGGCTCACAAGCAGGCATTGTTATTGGTCTTGTTCTTATTCTAGCAGTTATGTTTGGAGTATCCTTTATTAAAAAGCCATCTGCAAAGGAGGAATAAGGGATGATTTTAAGTGAAAATAGAGAAGATGAGTTAAGAAAATTTGCAACAAAAATCCGATTAAATACTCTTAGAACATTGAATCATCTTGGATTCGGCCATTATGGAGGGAGTCTGTCTATAGTAGAAGTTTTAGCAGTGCTTTATGGTGAAATAATGCCGATGACTCCAGAAATATTTGCGTCACGAGATAGAGATTATTTTGTTTTATCCAAGGGACATGCTGGACCAGCTTTGTACAGCACACTCTATTTGAATGGTTTCTTTGACAAAGAATTCTTACATTCTTTAAATACAAATGGAACCAAATTACCGTCTCATCCTGATAGAAATCTAACGCCGGGCATAGATATGACAACTGGCTCTTTAGGACAGGGAATTAGTGTTGCAACCGGACTTGCATATGGTCAGAGAATAAGAAAAAGTCCCTTTTATACCTATGCTATTGTTGGAGATGGTGAGTTAAATGAGGGACAATGTTGGGAGGCTATACAGTTTGCTTCTCATCAACAGTTATCTAATTTAATTGTATTTGTAGACGATAACAAAAAACAATTAGATGGTTTTACAAAGGATATTTGTAATCCAGGTGATTTTGTAGAAAAATTCTCAGCATTTGGGTTTGAATCCATTAGGGTCAATGGTTCAGATATTAGAGAAATTTATGAAGGGATTATCCAATTAAAACAGTCAAATAATTCATCCCCTAAGTGTATTGTATTAGACACTATTAAAGGTCAAGGAGTTCGAGAGCTGGAAGAAATGAAATCCAATCATCATCTTCGCCCTACTGTAGAGGAGAGACAAATGTTAACTTCAGTTGTAGAAAGATTAAGTCAGGAATTGGAGGAAACAGAATGATGAGAAGTACGAAAGAATTACGACATGTGTATAGAGATTTCCTTCTAGAAGCTAACCAAAGTTATTCTGATATAGTAGTTTTAGAAGCAGACTTGTCAAGTTCGATGGCTACTAATAATCTTGAAAAGGACTTTGGAGACCGTTATGTGAATGTTGGGATCATGGAAGCAGAAATGGTCGGGCTTGCAGCAGGTTTATCTATTCAGGGGTTTAGACCTTATCTTCATACATTTGGCCCTTTTGCTTCACGAAGAGTATTTGATCAATTATTTATTTCTCTTGGGTACGCACAATTGGATGCCACTGTGATTGGCTCAGATGCAGGAGTAACGGCAGAGATGAATGGTGGAACACATATGCCATTTGAAGAAATTGGATTGTTACGTTTAATTCCTAAATCGATCATTTTTGAAGCAACTGATGATATCCAATTTCGTGAAATCTTGAACCAGACATTAGACTTAAAAGGACTAAAATATATTCGAACAATTAGAAAAGCTCCAGAGGCTGTATATCAAGGTGGAGAAGATTTTTCTAAAGGCTACATTGAGTTAAGACACGGTGAAGATGTTGTAATAGTTGCTTCTGGCATAATGGTTGCTCCAAGTATTCGAGTTGCGGATGAACTGTCTAAATTAGGTTATTCAGTAGGTGTGATAGATTTATTTAGAATCAAACCGATACCAGAACAGATAAAAACAATGTTAAGTGGAAAAACTATATTTACTGTAGAAAACCACAATCAGATAGGTGGAATTGGCAGTGCTTTATGTGAATTATTCTCTGATGATGGAAT
>NZ_CAOKTW010000023.1:0-12307 GCF_948472335.1 Streptococcus bouchesdurhonensis
CCTTTTCCTCGGATATTGATATATTGCGGTTCATAATTATTTTCAATATCGACGGACATACTGGATTTCTTCAAATCACGGATATGCCCGACACTGGCTAAAACCTTGTAGTTTCTGCCTAGATATTTTTCAATCGTCTTAGCCTTAGCAGGCGACTCCACGATTACTAGATTTTTTTTAACTGTTGATTTTTCCTTTTTTGTTGCCGTAGCCACAGTATCACACCTTTTCAAAGTAATAAACTTTATAAAGTGTAAACCATTTTGCCATAACTGTCAAGACTTAGCTCCTATATATAGAAGAAAAGTTTGTCTAGTAAGCGAGTTTTCGTCTTAAAATTCAAATTCCGCAAGAACATCCTGCCCACTGGTGACCAATTTTGCACCTTCTTGAATCAAATGGTGGCAACCGTCTGATAGTCCATCTAAAATACTTCCAGGAATAGCAAAAACATCGCGTCCTTCTTCCATTGCTCGCTCACAGGTAATGAGACTCCCTGAGCGCATCTTAGCCTCTGCTACAATCACGCCACGACAAATTCCAGCAATGATGCGATTACGGGCAGGAAAATGAAATTTAAGAGGTTGTTCGCCAGGTCCATATTCACTGAGAACCAGATGATCATTGCCGATGTAGTCTTGCAAGCGTTTATTGGCTTTAGGATAAAACACATCCAGTCCTGTTCCAATCACTGCAATGGTTTTTCCGCCATTCTGAAGAGTTGCCATATGAGCTGCTGTGTCAATGCCCTTGGCTAATCCACTGACGATAACCAGTTCATTTTCCAATCCCTGAATGACTTTTTCAACTGACTTAGCTCCCTGTTTGCTACAAGAACGACTTCCCACGACCGCTACCTTAGGAAATTTCAAGAGGTCAAGATTTCCCTTGTAAAATAAAAGTACAGGCGCATCGTATATTTCACTCAAATCCCAAGGGTAACAGTCATCTAAAATAGAGAAAGATGGAAATTTTTTAAACTCCTTCTCCAAATGCGCATCGTCTATCTGAAAAAAACGTTCCATAAAAACAGCTGGATTTCGGCAACCTGAAATTTCTGCAATATCACCTAACAACAGTTCTTGATCAACATTTTCACCGTATTCTAGGACATTCAAAATCTGTTGATTGGTCAAACCTGATTTTTTTAACTTATAGATTTCATAGTTTGTGATTTTCATAAATAACTCCATTTCTTTTTCTACTCATCTATTTATTCGTAAAAAATCAAAAAAACATCCGACTATTTTAGCCAGATGTTGGAATCTTTAATTTTCGTTTTTAAGAATTTCTTCTAATTTATGATAGTCTTGGACACTATCGATTTCATAGATGCTATTGCCTTCTAATTCTTCAACATAGACATCTAACTCTTTGATGTTATCCTTAACCATATTGTCCCAGTAGAGATCAACAAACTCGCCACTTGCATAAGCCTTATCGATAAAGCTGACAATCTTTTCAGCAGTTGGAGCATCCCAGAATGATACACCACTAAGGATACGACCAGCCTTGCTATCAACAGTAATATCTTGAACCTTGTAGTCATCTCCATAGACCAAGAACCATTCATTGGTACAATCTTCACGATAAACACTAAAATAAGTCGAACGTGTCAAATCATTGCGGAACATATTTTTAAAGAGATAATTATCGGCATCGATAACATAACTGTTAGCTAATTCTTCTTTTACAAGATAGAGAGAGTAAAAGTTATTGTAGTCAGCGTATTTATCATTGAAAACGAGGCGAACTCCGTATTTTTCTTTCAAGTAATCGAATTGTTCTTTAAGGTAACCAACGATGATGATGATGTCATTGATTCCTTTTTCTTTGAGAAACTCAATTTGGTATTCAATCAAAGGTTTTTGATTAACCTGAACCAAGGCTTTAGGGGTATTTTCAGTCATAGGACGCAAGCGAGTTCCCAATCCCGCTGCTAAGATAATGGCTTTCACACGAATCTCCTTTATTCTTTAATAATAATATAAACTCCAGCAATGACGACAAGTGACGTAATAATTGTCAACATATCTAGCGGTGCACCCAAGAAAACAACTGCAAACAAGACTGTCCATACTACATAGCTCACATTCAAGCCTGTAGCCTTGGCTGGTTGCAAGCGATTGATAGCGATATAATAAGCCAAGTAGGAAATCATATCAAAGGCTGCAAAGACAATCATAAGACCTAGTAATTGTCCATTGGCCACTTCTGCAAATGACTGATGAGAAAAGAGCACAATCACAAGATAGGACAAGAATGAAGTCACTTGACGGATTAAGAGGGCTTCGATTTCACTCAGTTCACTTTCCATGGCAAAAGAGCTAAGAACACTCTCACTTCCCCATGCAATAGCACAAACCAAAGCACAGAGAATCCCAATGTAGAAGGAATTGACCTGTTCAACCTTATAGGTCTGAGCAATAATCCCTCCAATAATCAAGACAATCCCAAACACAGTATTTTTTGAAATCTTGTGCTTCAAAAAGAAGAAAGCCAATAAAACAGAAATCGCAGGGTAGATAGCCGATACTGATGAAGCTAAGGAACTTCCGATATACTTAACTGCATAAAGGTTAGCCTGCATACCGATAGGGCCTGCTAGCAAAGCTCCGATGATAACACTCACATTGCGAATATTTAAGAAAATTGAGAGACGAACTTTTCCTTCTTTTACCAAAAGAAAAGCTAGTAAGATAAAGATACTCAAGAAATCGTGAGCAGCAGCCACCACAAAGGGTGACAAATCTGTAAAAATCGAAAAGATATAAGCACTAATCGTTAGACCTAAGCCCCAGAAAACACCTGAGAGTAGACCAAAAGAAACTCCATTTTTATTTTTCATCTGAACCTCCATAATATGACAAACCTTTAACAGCTCTTTGGTAACGATTTACACCATAGTCACCAAAATCTGCACCTTGCTCTTCTTTGTAGACTGTCCATAGACTCCAAATAGCATCTTGTAAAATTTTATAAATGGCAATCTTTTCACGAGAGACAGGTGTTTGCTCACTCTCATAGTGAGACAAGAAGTCTTCTTCCTCTTGACGAGTAAATTCAGACTCTAAAAAGAGGGCAGCCAAATCCCACATTGGATCGTTCATTGATGAATATTCCCAGTCAATCAGGTAAAGACGTCCTTGAGGTGATTCGATAAAGTTTTCAGGCACCAAATCGATATGACAAGATTTTCTGTCAACACCTAAGTCAGCCAGTCTTTTCTCTAAGGAGAAGACTTCTTCTCGAACAGCTTCATAGTTGGCATAAGGAATTTTTTCCTCAATCAAAGATTCGTATTTTTTGATTTCTTCAAAAGGAGCAAATTCTCCTCTTAATTCCTTGCCAGAAGCATGAATGGTTTGTAAAATTGGAGCAATTTTATCAAATTTGGTCTTGATTGACGTTGAATCAAGCGTAATCGCAGATTCGATATACTCATTTACTTTGATACCAGCTTCAATATCAAAAAGGTAATTTCTTACATCTAAGTCTAAATCCTTTAGTAGTTCAAGATTGTACTTTTCATCTTGACGATTGATCAGCTTTTCTGTCCCTTTACCAAAGAATTTAACAATGTATTGCTTATTTGTTGTTTTGACCAAATAGTTTTGATTGGTCATTCCCCCCAGTTGTTCAACACTGAGGACTTCCTCTTCTTGACTAAGTAGGGAAGAAATTTTTTCTTTAATGATTTTCTCCACAATTAACCTCCAGTTCTTATACTTCCCACTTAAACACGGTTTTAAAGGCTGTGTTTAAATCGGTCGCAAAGACACGGTGAATATCTTTAATTTCTCTTACAGGTTCTTCTAGATAAAGGATATTTTTAAGACGATTGGCAAATTTCTTGACTTCCATCATTTGGATTGCATTTTCAAAATCAATGCGACCAGAACGAGAGGAACCAACCAAGAGCAAGCCTTTTTCTAAGGCATCGCGTGTATTGAGATTGACTTTATACTCGCTAACTCCCATCATGAGAATCGTTCCCTGAGGACGAATGTAGCGAATCAGGTCATTAATGGCTGGTCCAGTACCATCACCACCACAACACTCAAAAGCATGGTCAAAGGCCAAATCTTCAGGAATATTATCAGTAATATAGCATTCTTTGGCAAATGAGAAAAGTTCCAATTTTTCCCAATGACGACCAATAACCACAATCTCTGCTTCTGGCAAAGTATAGTTGATAATATTGGCAACCACAAATGCTAAACTTCCATCTCCGATAACGGCGATTCGGTCCCGCTTGCTATGAGCAAGGGTCAATAGACGATTCATAGCGTGCATGCCGACACTGACGAACTCTGTAATGGCTGCAACCGTATCTTCGATAGCATCATAAGCCACCACACGGTCTTTAGGGAGAGAAACAAACTCTCTCATAAAGCCATCAAAGCCACTAGACAAGAAATGGGTCCCTGTCATGTAGTTCTCATAGAATTCTTCATCACTCTGCATAGGTGGCTGATTAGGAATCATGACAACTTTTTGCCCAACCTCGTAGGTTCCTGTCGGGTCAGAAATAACAGTTCCACATGACTCGTGAATCATTGCCATTGGAAGCTTTTTATTCAAAATCTTCGGATCACGTTTCCCCTGGTAGTAACGCTGATCCGCATGACAGACCGCCATATAATTAGGGCGGATGAGGATATGATTCTCTTGGTCAATAGCCTCTTCCTGATATTTGACATTGATAAACTTAGGCTTAGTTAGTTGATAAATTTGATTAATCATTTTACTAGTCTTTCTCAATCATACTTTTTGCAATCTTCAAATCTGTTACGGTTGTAATCTTCAGATTTGAGTATTCACCCTTGGCCAAGGCCACATCTTTTCCTTTAATCACAAAGATTTTACATGCATCTGTCAAGATTTCCTTCTCTTCAGCAGAGAGAGAACCGTAAAGGTCCATGAAGTCCTTGCAACGGAATGTTTGAGGTGTTTGTCCTTGATAAAGGTGAGCACGATTTGGAATATCTGTAATGAATTGACCATTGGTACTTTCAACGATAGTATCAACCGCTTCTACCACTGTGTCCACTGCGTCATGATTTTGCGCAAGTTTGATATTGTCTTGAATCATGCGAAGTGTAATAAATGGACGAACAGAATCGTGGGTAACAACGATATCCTCTGGAGTAAGCGGACGATAAGCATCAATGGCTTCAATGATTTTCTCAATACTCGTATTACGGTCAGCACCACCCTTTGTAATGATGATACGTTCCTTATGAAGAGGAAGATATTTATCTACAAGATCTTCTGCATGAGAAACCCAGTCCCCATGAACCCCAACTACAATTTTTTCAATACTTGGTTCCAAGACAAATTTTTCAATTGTATGAATCAAAATAGGTCGATCACCTAGCTCTAAAAATTGTTTTGGCAAGTTACTGATTCCCATGCGTGTGCCAGTTCCACCAGCAAGAATTCCTGCATAAATCATCTATTTTCTCCTTTGTCTTACTAAAAAAACTTATTCTCTCTATTATACCACAATCTAGTCCTATCATGAAAGAAATACCGGCCCTCCCGTTCTAGAATAGAAGGATTAAGGAGTTCTATTATTCAAAATAACTAGTCCATTTCTAGTAATGACTAGGAATTCGGTAGTCATTACCAATAAATGGCTGTGAAATTTTAGAGTTCTTCAGAATAATATAGTTTTCTTAAAGAAAGCTTAAAATCAAACTTTGAAACTTCAAAGTGATTACTTGACTTATACTCAATGAAAATCAAAAAGCAAACTAGGAAGCTAGCCGTAAGCTGTACTTGAGTACGGTAAGGCGACGCTGACGTGGTTTGAATTTGATTTTCGAAGAGTATTACTGCCCTTCATTTCTTATTAGCTGACTTTATGATATAATGAAAAACGAGGTAAATTGAATGAAAAGTATAAAATTAAATGCTCTATCTTACATGGGAATTCGTGTCTTGAATATTATTTTTCCCATCTTAACTGGTACCTACGTCGCGCGTGTCTTGGACCGAACTGACTATGGTTACTTCAACTCAGTCGACACAATTTTGTCATTTTTCTTACCCTTTGCAACTTATGGAGTCTATAACTACGGTTTACGGGCCATCAGTAATGTCAAGGATAACAAAAAAGATCTGAATAGAACCTTCTCTAGTCTTTTTTATTTGTGCATAGCTTGTACGATTTTGACCACCGCTGTCTATATCCTAGCCTATCCTCTCTTCTTTACAGATAATCCAATCGTCAAAAAAGTCTACCTTGTTATGGGGATTCAACTCATTGCCCAGATTTTTTCAATCGAATGGGTTAATGAAGCTCTGGAAAATTACAGTTTTCTCTTTTACAAGACTGCCTTCATCCGTATCCTGATGCTGGTCTCTATTTTCCTGTTTGTCAAAAATGAACACGATATTGTTGTCTATACACTTGTGATGAGTTTATCGACACTGATTAACTATCTGATTAGTTATTTTTGGATTAAAAGAGACATTAAGCTTGTTAAGATTCACATAAGTGATTTCAAACCGCTCTTTCTCCCTTTAACAGCCATGTTGGTCTTTGCCAATGCCAATATGCTCTTCACTTTTTTGGATCGTCTCTTCCTCGTTAAAACAGGGATTGATGTCAACGTTAGTTACTATACCATGGCTCAGCGAATTGTGACCGTTATAGCTGGTGTCGTAACAGGAGCTATCGGAGTGAGTGTGCCTCGTCTCAGTTACTATTTGGGTAAAGGAGACAAAGAAGCCTATGTTTCTCTGGTTAATAGAGGTAGTCGAATCTTTAACTTCTTTATCATTCCACTGAGTTTTGGACTCATGGTTTTAGGACCAAATGCCATCCTACTTTACGGTAGTGAAAAATATATCGGAGGTGGTATTTTGACCTCTCTCTTCGCTTTTCGTACGATTATCCTGGCCTTAGATACCATTCTTGGTTCCCAAATTCTCTTTACAAATGGTTATGAAAAACGTATCACAGTCTACACAGTCTTTGCAGGATTACTCAATTTGGGCTTGAATAGTCTCCTCTTTTTCAACCATATCGTGGCTCCTGAATACTACTTACTGACAACTATGCTATCAGAGGCCTCTCTACTTGTTTTCTATATCATTTTCATCCATAGAAAACAACTTATTCACTTAGGACATATCTTTAGCTATACTGTTCGATACTCGCTCTTTTCACTTTCCTTTGTAGGAATTTATTTCCTGATTAATTTCTTGTATCCCGTGGATATGGTCATTAATTTGCCATTTTTGATTAATACTGGTTTGATTGTCTTGCTATCAGCCATCTCTTATATTGGTCTACTTGCCTTCACCAAAGATAGCATTTTCTATGAATTTTTAAACCATGTCCTAGCCTTAAAAAATAAATTCAAAAAATCATAGGAGTTTAGAATGAAACAACTAACCATTGAAGATGCCAAACAAATTGAATTAGAAATTTTGGATTATATTGATACTCTCTGTAAAAAGCACAATATCAACTATATTATTAACTACGGGACTCTGATTGGGGCAGTTCGACATGAGGGCTTTATCCCTTGGGACGACGATATTGATCTGTCCATGCCTCGAGAAGACTACCAACGATTTATAAACATTTTTCAAAAGGAAAAAAGCAAATATAAGCTCCTTTCCTTAGAAACTGATAAGAACTACTTTAACAACTTTATCAAAATAACAGACAGTACAACTAAAATTATTGATACTCGAAATACAAAAACCTATGAGTCTGGTGTTTTTATCGATATTTTCCCTATGGATCGCTTTGATGATCCTAAGGTCATTGATACTTGTTATAAACTGGAAAGCTTCAAACTTCTGTCTTTCAGTAAACATAAAAATATTGTCTATAAGGATAGCCTTTTAAAAGATTGGATACGAACAGCCTTCTGGTTACTCCTTCGACCTGTTTCTCCTCGTTATTTCGCACATAAAATCGAGAAAGAAATTCAAAAATATAGTCGTGAGAATGGGCAGTATATGGCTTTTATCCCTTCTAAATTTAAGGAAAAAGAAGTATTCCCAAGTGGTACCTTTGATAAAACAATTGATTTACCCTTTGAAAATTTAAGCCTTCCTGCACCTGAAAAATTTGATACTATTTTGACACAATTTTATGGAGATTATACGACCCTACCACCAGAAGAAAAACGCTTCTACAGTCATGAATTTCACGCTTACAAATTGGAGGATTAGGATGCAATATTTAGAAAAAGAAGAAATTAAAGAAATTCAACTAGCCCTGCTAGACTATATTGATGAGACTTGTAAGAAACATGATATTCCTTATTTTCTAAGTTATGGAACCATGCTTGGAGCTATCCGCCACAAAGGTATGATTCCCTGGGACGATGATATCGATATTTCCCTTTATCGTGAAGATTATGAGCGCTTATTGAAAATTATTGAGGAAGAAGACAATCCACGTTATAAGGTTCTATCCTACGACACTTCTTCTTGGTACTTCCATAATTTCGCATCGATTTTGGATACTTCTACTGTTATCGAAGACCATGTTAAGTACAAGCGTCATGACACCAGTCTCTTTATCGATGTCTTCCCAATTGATCGCTTTACAGACTTGAGCATTGTCGACAAGAGTTATAAGTATGTAGCCCTTCGTCAACTGGCTTATATCAAAAAATCACGCGCAGTTCACGGTGATAGCAAATTAAAAGATTTTCTAAGATTATGTAGCTGGTACGCCCTCCGATTGGTCAATCCTCGCTACTTTTACAAGAAAATTGAGCATTTAGTCAAAAATGCTGCAACCAGCACTCCTCAATATGAAGGAGGAATCGGGATTGGTAAGGAAGGTATGAAAGAAGTCTTCCCAGTTGATACCTTTAAAGAACTCATCTTAACTGAGTTTGAAGGCCGTATGTTGCCCGTCCCTAAAAAATATGATCAATTTTTAACCCAGATGTATGGGGATTATATGACACCACCATCAAAGGAAATGCAAGAGTGGTATAGCCATAGTATTAAAGCTTATCGCAAAAGCTAATTAAGCAGTAGTTTACAAGAAAAAATATAACAAAAAAGAGAAGATCGTTATACCTTCTCTTTTTTCTATTTAAATCGCTTCTGTGACAAAACTACGGCTTTCCAATACTTTGAGCATGGCGTTAGCTGTATCTAGGGCTGTAAAGAGGGGCACCCCATGTTCAATGGCTGAACGGCGAATTTGCTCTCCATCTTCGTCAGCAGTTCGTTTTGTTCCTACTGTGTTAATGATAGCTTGAATTCTTCCTTTACGAACAAAGCTTGGAATATCCTTATCGTCATCACCAATCTTACCAACAGGTTGGGCTTGCAATCCATGACTGGCAAAGAAGGCTGCTGTCCCTTCTGTCGCGAGGATTCCATAGCCAATATTTTGGAAACGGCGAGCCAAGTCCAAGGCTTCTTCTTTGGCATCATCAGCGATTGTAAATACAACGTTACCAAAAGTTGGCAAGTGTAGGTAAGAAGCTTCAAAGGCTTTATAGAGAGCTTTTTCCAAAGTCGTATCAGAACCCATAACTTCCCCTGTTGACTTCATTTCAGGACCAAGCAAGCTGTCTACCTTAGCTAGTTTGGTAAAGGAGAAGACAGGTGCCTTGATATGAACGCGGGTGCTTTCAGGGTAAAGTCCATCTTGGTAGCCAAGTTCTTCAAGTTTTTGACCAAGAATGAGCTTAGTTGCTACTTGAGCCATAGGGATATTGGTTACTTTAGAAAGAAATGGAACCGTACGGCTGGCACGTGGATTGACCTCAATAACGTAGACTTTTTCATCCTTGATAACAAACTGGATGTTCATCATTCCAAGGCAGTTAAGACCGATTGCTAGGCGTTTAGTATAGTCTGCGATTGTTTCTTGCACCTTTTGTGACAAGGTTTGTGGTGGATAAACGGCCATTGAGTCACCCGAGTGGACACCTGCACGTTCGATATGTTCCATGATACCAGGAATGAGGACATTTTCTCCGTCTGAAATGGCATCAACTTCACACTCTTGCCCAACGATGTAAGAGTCAACAAGAACTGGGTGGTCTGGACTAGCCTTAACAGCAGTTCGCATGTAAGAACGAAGGTCTTCTTCGTTTTCAACGATTTCCATGGCACGTCCACCAAGTACATAAGATGGGCGGACAAGAACTGGGAAGCCAATCTTGCGAGCTGCAAGCACTGCTTCCTCTTCATTGGTAGCCGTTTGTCCTGGTGGCTGTGGAATATCCAAATCTTTAAGAGCTTGCTCAAAGAGGTCACGGTCTTCAGCTCTGTCTAGGTCAGCGACTTGCGTTCCCAAAATGGTCACACCTGCTTTTGCCAATGGCTCCGCAAGGTTGATGGCTGTTTGACCGCCGAACTGAACGATAACCCCTTTTGGTTGCTCCAAGTCGATGACATTCATAACATCTTCGAATGTCAATGGCTCAAAGTAAAGCTTGTCTGATACAGAGAAGTCTGTTGAAACGGTCTCTGGGTTTGAGTTCATGATGATGGCTTCATAGCCAGCCGCCTGAATAGCCTTAACCGAGTGAACAGTTGCGTAGTCAAACTCAACACCTTGACCTATACGGATTGGACCAGAACCTAGGACTAGTACAGATTCCTTATCAGACTTGATAGATTCATTTTCCCATCCATAGGTTGAATAGAAATATGGTGTTTCAGAGTCAAATTCTGCCGCACAAGTATCTACCATCTTGTAAACTGGGACAATCTTGTTTTCCAAACGAAGCTTGCGAACTTGGTCAGCTGTAGTATTCCAGAGTTCAGCAATCTTACGGTCTGAAAATCCATTGAGTTTAGCTGTTTTCAAGACTTCTAGATCTTGTGGATGGGCACCCAACTCCTGCTCAATTTCAAAGATATGTAGGAGTTTATCGAGATAGAAGATATCAATCTTAGTCAATTCAGCAATTTCTTCTGGTGTGTAACCACGGCGAATTGCTTCTGAAACGTAGAAGAGACGGTCATCCTGGGCTTTGACTACTTTTTCAATCAAGGAATCATCAGAAACCTCTGCAAGTTCAGGCATTTCATTGTGGTGCACCCCAATTTCAAGGGAGCGACAAGCTTTAAGGAGAGATTCCTCGATGTTACGACCAATCGCCATGACTTCCCCAGTGGCCTTCATCTGAGTACCAAGACGGCGCTCACCCTTTTCAAACTTGTCAAATGGGAAACGTGGAATCTTGGCAACAACGTAGTCAAGGGCTGGCTCAAACATGGCATAGGTTGAACCTGTGACTGGGTTGATAACCTCATCCAAGGTCAAACCGACGGCAATCTTAGCAGCTAACTTAGCAATCGGATAACCTGTCGCCTTTGAAGCAAGGGCTGAAGAACGTGATACACGGGGGTTTACTTCGATGACATAGTATTTGAAGCTATGCGGATCAAGGGCCAGCTGAACATTACATCCACCTTCAATCTTGAGGGCACGAATGATGCTCAAGCTTGCGTCACGAAGCATTTGGTTTTCATAGTCTGACATGGTTTGCGCAGGGGCAAATACAATGGAATCTCCTGTGTGAATCCCAACTGGGTCAAAGTTTTCCATGTTACAAACAACCAAAGCATTATCAGCTGAGTCACGCATCACTTCGTATTCGATTTCCTTGAAACCTGCGATTGAACGCTCAATCAAACATTGGGTCACAGGTGACAATTTCAATCCATTTTCAGCGATTTCACGCAATTCTTCCTCATTAGCACACATACCACCACCAGTACCACCAAGTGTAAAGGCTGGACGAACGATGACTGGGTAGCCAATTGTTGCTGCAAAGGCAACAGCTTCTTCAACAGTGTTTACAATTTCAGATTCTGGAATGGGTTGGTTGAGCTCTTCCATCAATTGTTTAAAGAGGTCACGGTCCTCCGCTTGGTCGATGGCAGATAATTTAGTTCCCAGAAGTTCAACTCCAAGCTCATCTAGGATACCATTTTTAGATAATTCCATGGCCATGTTGAGACCTGTCTGACCACCGAGTGTTGGTAGCAAGGCATCTGGACGTTCCTTACGAAGAATACGTGTCACAAACTCAAGTGTAATCGGCTCAATATAAACCTTATCAGCAATTTCCTTGTCCGTCATGATGGTTGCAGGATTTGAGTTAACCAAAACAACCTCATAACCTTCCTCTTTCAAAGACAAGCAAGCCTGGGTCCCAGCATAGTCAAACTCAGCAGCCTGACCAATAATAATCGGACCAGAACCAATCACCATAATTTTTTGAATATCAGTACGTTTAGGCATAGTTTATGATACAAAGCCCGTAAAGAACACAGTGAAAATAGGAAACTCGGT
>NZ_CAOKTW010000024.1:0-12130 GCF_948472335.1 Streptococcus bouchesdurhonensis
ACCATCGTCCACTCAGCGGTCGGTGCTATCAATGAATCTGACGTGACCCTTGCCGAAGCTTCAAATGCCTTTATCGTTGGTTTCAACGTACGCCCTACACCACAAGCTCGTCAACAAGCAGAAGCTGACGATGTTGAAATTCGTCTCCACAGCATTATCTACAAGGTTATCGAAGAGATGGAAGAAGCTATGAAAGGGATGCTTGATCCAGAATTTGAAGAAAAAGTTATCGGTGAAGCAGTTATTCGTGAAACCTTCAAGGTGTCTAAAGTGGGAACTATCGGTGGATTCATGGTTATCAACGGTAAGGTTACCCGTGACTCTAAAGTCCGTGTTATCCGTGACGGTGTTGTTATCTATGATGGCGAACTTGCAAGCTTGAAACACTACAAAGACGACGTTAAGGAAGTTACAAACGGCCGTGAAGGTGGATTGATGATCGACGGCTACAATGATATCAAGATGGATGATGTGATTGAGGCCTATGTCATGGAAGAAATCAAGAGATAAGATTTTTTGCTCCTTTCTTAGGTGGTGAGGGACGCAAGCAAACCGATGGTTTCATTGCTTATTTTTGAGCCTAGGGTCTCAAAAATCCCCTGTGATGGGACTGATAAATCAGTTCCATCACTTTCACCACGGCGAAAGAAGCAGATGATTTCAAATTGAACTTCGTTTCAATTTGAAATGAAAATCAAGAAGTTTAAAAATAGCTAGGTCTGCTGGCCTAGCTTTTGGTTCAAAGCAGAGAAAGGAATATCATGGCAAATCATTTCCGTACGGATCGTGTGGGCATGGAAATCAAGCGTGAAGTCAATGAGATTTTGCAAAAGAAAGTCCGTGATCCCCGTGTCCAAGGTGTGACCATCACAGATGTTCAGATGCTAGGTGACTTGTCTGTTGCCAAGGTTTACTACACCATTTTGAGTAACCTTGCTTCAGATAATCAAAAAGCCCAAATCGGACTTGAAAAAGCAACTGGTACTATCAAACGTGAACTTGGTCGCAATTTAAAATTGTACAAAATCCCAGATTTGACCTTCGTCAAAGACGAGTCCATCGAGTATGGAAACAAGATTGACGAGATGCTACGCAATCTGGATAAGAACTAAAAAGGAGGGGAAACCCTCTTTTTTGGTGGAGAAATGGCTATAAAATATACTGGAGGAATCTTTCCAGAGTTAAACATTATTAAGAAGCTTTATAAAATTCAGCTTGTATGATATTATAGGAAATGAAAATAGTGAGATAAAACGATTTTTCAGAAATAGGCAACAAGGCTGGTATCGATATCATTTTGAAAGTGTAGTTAAACGAGGAAAGATAATATGGGGCCTATCAAAGCTTTTGCTAAAATCTATGGTAATTACTTTTTGACCGTACAAGGTGTAAAAGTAATGAAAACGATAAAGAAAGATGACAATGTTGTTGTCGGTCTAGGTAAACTTTTTATTGCAGACAAGTTAATGGATACGGCTCGGTGGCTCATTAAGCCAGAGGATAAAAAATGAAATTTTTCTGGGCACTTCTTGCCATTATTTTTATCAAACCGATTATTGGGATTTTGAAATTCTTTTTGGATGATCATCTCTTTTGCGGTCCAATTGCTGTTTTACAAGCTATTATTTAAAATATTGGATTGGCTCTTTAAACTTATTTAGGTCGTAATTCAAGTCGCAGATAACTAGCAGGAACTCCACTGCTAGTTTTTTAATCTCTTTCCTTGTGGTATAATAAAAGCAGTAAAATCATTTTAGAACATTCAATGGAGGTCGTCATGGACAATATCATCGATGTGTCAATTCCTGTTGCAGAAGTGGTGGACAAGCATCCAGAAGTCTTAGAGATTCTAGTGGAGTTGGGTTTTAAACCCCTTGCTAATCCCTTAATGCGTAATACAGTTGGTCGTAAAGTATCACTCAAACAGGGTTCTAAGCTTGAAGGAACTCCTATGGACAAGATTGTCCGCACGCTGGAAGCAAACGGCTACGATGTGATTGGATTAGACTAATGGCAGATGAACGGATTCATGTCCTGCGGGATATTTTGTTAGAATTGCACAATGGTGCCTCTCCTGAGTCGGTTCAGGAGCGTTTTGATGCGACTTTTGCAGGTGTCTCAGCCATAGAGATTTCCCTCATGGAGCACGAGCTGATGAACTCAGACTCAGGTGTCACCTTTGAAGATGTCATGGAACTCTGTGATGTCCATGCCAATCTTTTTAAAAATGCTATTAAAGGTGTCGAAGTAGAGGATACCGAGCATCCAGGTCACCCAGTTCGGGTCTTCAAAGAAGAAAATCTGGCCCTCCGTGCGGCCTTGATTCGCATTCGGAGATTGTTAGATACTTATGAATCTATGGAAGACGAGGAAATGCTGGCGGAGATGCGCAAGGGCTTGGTGCGTCAGATGAGACTTGTAGGTCAATTTGACATCCACTACCAGCGCAAGGAAGAGCTCTTTTTCCCCATCATGGAGCGCTATGGTCACGATTCACCTCCTAAAGTTATGTGGGGAGTGGATGACCAGATTAGGGAACTCTTTCAAACAGCTTTAGCGACAGCCAAGTCACTACCAGAAGTGCCGATTAGCACTGTAAAGGAAGATTTTGAAGCCTTTGCGACAGAGTTTGAAAGTATGATTTTCAAGGAAGAGTCCATCCTTCTTATGATTCTCCTTGAATCCTTTACTCAGGATGACTGGCTTCAGATTGCGGAGGAGAGCGATGCCTATGGTTATGCCATCATCCGTCCGTCTGAGAAATGGGTGCCAGAACGCCAGAGTTTTGTTGAGGAAAAGAGTGCAGAGGAGCCCGTACAACTAGATACGGCAGAAGGTCAAGTTCAGCAAGTTATCGATACGCCAGAAGGACAGTTTACTATTACCTTTACCCCTAAGGAAAAGGAAACAGTGCTGGACCGTCATAGTCAGCAGGCTTTTGGCAATGGCTATCTTTCAGTCGAGCAGGCCAATCTCATCCTCAATCACCTCCCCATGGAGATTACCTTTGTCAATAAAGACGATATTTTCCAGTATTATAATGACAATACGCCAGCTGATGAGATGATTTTCAAACGAACATCGTCCCAAGTTGGGCGCAATGTCGAACTCTGCCATCCACCTAAGTACTTGGACAAGGTCAAGACCATCATGAAGGGGCTTCGTGAGGGAAGCAAAGACAAGTATGAAATGTGGTTCAAGTCTGAGTCGCGAGGTAAGTTTGTCCACATCACCTACGCAGCAGTGCACGATGAAAACGGAGAATTCCAAGGTGTGCTGGAATACGTTCAGGATATCCAGCCCTATCGTGAGATTGATACGGACTATTTCCGTGGATTAGAATAAGGAGAAAAAATGAGTTACGAACAAGAATTTATGAAGGAATTTGAAGCTTGGGTCAATACCCAAATCATGATTAACGACATGGCGCACAAGGAAAGTCAAAAAGTTTACGAAGAAGACCAGGACGAGCGTGCCAAAGATGCCATGATTCGTTATGAGAGCCGCTTGGATGCTTATCAGTTCTTGCTTGGTAAGTTTGAAAACTTCAAGGCAGGCAAGGGATTCCATGATTTACCAGAGGGATTGTTTGGTGAGCGGAATTATTAAATGAGATAGATTCTTGATTTTTTACTAAAATCTTGATAGAATATTTGTATTAAATCCTTGTCAGAGCAGGGGTTTTTTATTGAAAGGATTTTATCATGTCAAAGAAACTCAATCGTAAAAAACAATTACGAAATAGCCTCCGTCGTGCAGGTGCTTTTTCAAGTACTGTGACTAAGGTTGTAGAAGAGACAAAAAAAGTCGTAAAACGTGCTGAGCAGTCAGCAAGCCAAGCTGGTAAGGCTGTTTCTAAAAAAGTTGAGCAAGCAGTAGAAGCTACCAAAGAGCAAGCTCAAAAAGTAGCCAATTCTGTAGAAGATTTTGCAGCAAACTTGGGTGGACTTCCACTTGACCGTGCTAAAACTTTCTATGATGAAGGCATCAAGTCTGCTTCAGATTTCAAAAACTGGACTGAAAAAGAACTCCTTGCCTTGAAAGGAATCGGCCCAGCTACCATCAAGAAATTGAAAGAAAACGGCATCAAGTTCAAGTAATCTTTCTTGTGCCTTGCATTTCCGAAAAAATCTTGCTACAATAGAGCCATTAGAGGTGTTTTGAATCCCGCATTTTACAGAAAGTGGCGGTGCTGAGAAGTCCACAAATGTGTCAAAACTAGTTGCTAATGGATGAAAAATTGAAATAAAAGTGTCTTTTTGTTTTAAAGACGAGAGTTGCGGGCAACTGCCCGAAATTGGGTGGTACCGCGGATAGCACATTCGTCCCTGTCATGTAGATGGCAGGGATTTTCTTTTGCGTCTTAGTAAAAGGAGGTTGTTATGAAGCAATCTTTTAAAACAAGTAAACTATACTATGGCTTTCCTATCTTCATTTTGGGGTATCAGGATCAGAATTTTGGACACAATATTACGACCTGTAGCTCCTCTTATAGCTTGGGAGATTGGCTAGTCATTGGTGTCGGAGCTGAGGAAAATGCGGCTGAGCAAATCAAGCATTACCAGAAGTTTACTGTGAATATTCCTGATGAAAATCTCATGCTCGAGATGGAGCAGGCTGGTTTTATCAGTCATCGAGAGAAATTGAAACACCTGGGGTTAGACTACGAGATTTCTGAACGGACTCAGGAACCGATTTTAGAGGCTTGTCCAGTCGTATTGGACTGTCAGGTAGATCGGATTATCGAGGAAGATGGAATCTGTCATATTTTTGCCAAGATTATCGAGCGACTTGCTGATCCAGATCTCTTGGATGAGAAAGGGCATTTTAAAAATGACCGTTTTTCACCGACTTACTTTATGGGGGACGGTCACCAGCGCGTTTACCGTTATCTGGATGACCGAGTCGATCCCATGGGAAGCTTCATCAAGAAAGCGAGGAAGAAGGATGACAAGAGCTGAATTACCAGAACGATTGGAAACCGAACGCCTCGTCTTGCGAGTTCGTACAGTGGCGGACGCCGAAGATATCCAAACTTACGCTAGTTTGCCAGAGGTCGCTTATCCAGCAGGTTTTCCGCCCGTCAAGACCTTGGAAGATGAAATTTATTACCTAGAACATATCCTTCCCGAGCGCAATCAAAAGGACAATCTCCCAGCTGGCTATGGAATTGTCGTCAAAGGAACCAATAAAGTCATTGGTTCTGTTGACTTCAACCATCGCCATGCGGATGATGTGCTAGAGCTTGGCTATACCTTGCATCCAGACTATTGGGGTCGAGGCTATGTACCAGAAGCAGCGCGAGCCTTGATTGACTTAGGCTTTAAAGAATTGGCGCTTCACAAGATAGAACTGGTCTGCTTTGGATACAATGTCCAAAGTCAACGCGTCGCAGAAAAACTTGGTTTCACTCTCGAAGCTCGTATAAGAGACCGTAAAGATGTTCAAGGTAACCGCTGTGACAGTCTCATATATGGTTTGCTGAAGAGTGAGTGGAGGATTTGAAACTGTTAGATGAACTGTTCGAGAAAATCGGACAGTTCAGTAAGAGGATTGCAGAGAATGTTATAGGGGAAGTATTATCTTTTATAAGTTCACGTTTTTAACAATATAAATAAATATATAAGGAGTTCAAAATGGAGGAGATATTTAAATTAATCGCTGCTTTTGGTATAGGAACATTTTTAAGTGGCTTTTTATCTTTTTTATCAAACAATAAAAATAATTTAGTTGATTTCGAAGTAGAAAATTACCAAAATAGGAGAAAAGAGATACTTAGAATCTCAAATGATTTGTCGTCTTATGACATTAAAAAAACTGAACAAGCGATTGAAAAATTAAGAATGGTTTTATCTCCAGAAGATTCGAGTTTATTGGATAATAATCAGAAGGATATAGACAATATAGGGAAAGAATATTATTTGAAAGATGCTCATATTTGGAAGTTGATAAATAATTTTAACTATTCCTTAGATTCTAATAAATTGTTACGTAAATATTTGAGATTATTACTGGAATATGAAGAGTCTATAGTTAAAAGAAAAGTGAATTGGAATATCACATTATTTTTCTCATTACTATGTAAAGCTATACCTATTATACTAGCAATATATCTTGCGGTAGCAATAGATACTAATCAAATAGCAGGGATTTTTTATCTAATTGGAATTATGTTCATCGCGATATCTGAAATAATGATATACATATTTAACTTGGTTGACAATCCTAGTAATAAAGTGATCAAAACACTATTTAATGTGTTCTATACACTCCCAATGATTTTTATTATTTTTAGGTTTATTTTTTGGAAAACAAATCTATTTTTATCATTCGGAATGCAAATGGTAGCCGCATTTATTATTCTAATTTTATGGTTCTATTCCTATATAACAACTTTCAGTAGAATAGATAGTAATGCGCAATCATATATTAATAAAATCAAAAAATTAAAGGAGAATACACATGTCTAAAGAACTTTCACCTAAATACAATCCAGCCGAGGTTGAGGCTGGTCGTTACCAAAAATGGCTTGATGCTGATGTTTTCAAGCCTTCAGGCGATCAAAAGGCTAAGCCTTACTCAATCGTCATTCCACCACCAAACGTAACTGGGAAACTTCACCTTGGTCACGCTTGGGATACGACTCTTCAGGATATTATTATCCGTCAAAAACGTATGCAAGGTTTTGATACCCTTTGGCTTCCAGGGATGGACCACGCTGGGATTGCCACTCAAGCTAAGGTTGAGGAGCGTTTGCGTGGTGAGGGCATCAGCCGCTATGACCTCGGTCGTGAAAAATTCCTCGACAAGGTCTGGGAATGGAAAGACGAATATGCCACTACTATCAAGGAACAATGGGGCAAGATGGGGCTCTCTGTAGACTACTCACGCGAGCGTTTCACTCTTGACGAAGGTTTGTCAAAAGCTGTTCGTAAGGTCTTTGTAGACCTTTACAAGAAAGGCTGGATCTACCGTGGTGAGTTTATCATCAACTGGGACCCGGCTGCTCGTACAGCCCTTTCTGATATCGAGGTAATCCACAAGGATGTTGAAGGTGCCTTCTACCACATGAACTATATGTTGGAAGACGGTTCACGCGCCCTTGAAGTTGCCACAACTCGTCCAGAGACCATGTTTGGAGACGTTGCCGTTGCGGTCAATCCAGAAGACCCACGTTACAATGACTTGATTGGTAAAAATGTTGTCCTTCCAATCGCTAATAAATTGATTCCAATCGTTGGAGACGAACACGCTGATCCTGAGTTTGGTACTGGTGTCGTGAAAATCACACCTGCCCACGATCCAAACGACTTCTTGGTTGGTCAACGTCATAACTTGCCACAAGTCAATGTTATGAACGACGACGGTACTATGAATGACTTAGCCTTCGAATTTGCAGGTATGGATCGTTTTGAAGCTCGTAAGGCAGTTGTTGCCAAGTTGGAAGAAATCGGTGCCCTCGTTAAAATCGAAAAACGTGTCCACAGTGTTGGTCACTCAGAGCGTACTGGTGTTGTGGTTGAACCACGCTTGTCTACGCAATGGTTCGTCAAGATGGACCAACTGGCGAAAAATGCTATTGCCAACCAAGACACAGAGGACAAGGTAGAATTTTACCCACCTCGTTTCAACGATACCTTCCTCCAATGGATGGAAAATGTCCACGACTGGGTAATCTCTCGTCAGCTCTGGTGGGGTCACCAAATCCCTGCTTGGTACAATGCTGAAGGTGAAATGTACGTCGGCGAAGAAGCTCCAGAAGGCGACGGATGGACTCAGGACGAAGACGTCTTGGATACTTGGTTCAGTTCTGCCCTTTGGCCATTCTCAACCATGGGCTGGCCTGATGTCGACTCAGAAGACTTCAAACGTTACTTCCCGACTTCAACCTTGGTAACAGGTTACGATATCATCTTCTTCTGGGTGTCTCGTATGATCTTCCAATCTTTGGAATTCACTGGTCGTCAGCCATTCCAAAACGTGCTTATTCACGGTCTCATCCGTGACGAGCAAGGACGCAAGATGTCTAAATCTCTCGGTAACGGGATTGACCCGATGGATGTTATCGAGAAATACGGTGCCGATGCCCTTCGTTGGTTCCTTTCAAACGGTTCTGCGCCAGGACAAGACGTCCGCTTCTCTTACGAGAAAATGGATGCTTCATGGAACTTCATTAACAAGATTTGGAACATCTCTCGCTACATCCTCATGAACAATGAAGGCTTGACCCTTGAGCAAGCAACTGCCAATGTAGAAAAAGTTGTCAACAAGGAAGCTGGAAATGTCACAGACCGCTGGATTCTCCACAACCTCAATGAAACTATCGGCAAAGCGACTGCCAACTTTGATAAGTTTGAGTTTGGTGTGGCTGGACACATCCTCTACAACTTCATCTGGGATGAATTTGCGGACTGGTACGTTGAATTGACCAAGGAAGTCCTTTATAGCGACAACGAAGAAGAGAAAGTTATCACACGTTCTGTTCTCCTTTATACTTTGGACAAAATCCTTCGTCTCCTTCACCCAATCATGCCATTCGTAACCGAAGAAATCTTTGGACAAATCTCAGAAGGTTCTATCGTTACAGCAGAATACCCAACTGTTAATCCAGCCTTTGAAGACCTTGCGGCTCATACAGGTGTCGAAAGCCTCAAAGACTTGATCCGTGCCGTTCGTAATGCGCGTGCGGAAGTAAATGTAGCACCAAGCAAGCCTATCACCATCCTTGTTAAGACTAGCGATAGCGACTTGGAAGCCTTCTTTAACAGCAATGTCAACTATATCAAACGCTTCACAAATCCAGAACACTTGGAAATTGCATCAAATATCCCTGCACCTGAACTCGCTATGTCAAGCGTCATCACAGGGGCAGAAATCTACTTGCCACTCGCTGATCTCCTCAATGTCGAAGAAGAACTCGCTCGTCTCGACAAAGAACTCGCTAAATGGCAAAAAGAACTGGACATGGTCGGCAAGAAGCTCTCTAACGAACGCTTCGTAGCCAACGCCAAACCAGAAGTTGTCCAAAAAGAACGTGACAAACAAGCCGACTACCAAGCGAAATACGACGCGACAGTAGCACGTATTGATGAGATGAAGAAACTCGTTAAATAAACACAGAAACACGGTGATGAGCCGTGTTTTTTGGTATAATTTGAAGAGAGAAAACTTATCTCGGAGGGTATATGTTTATTTTAATCGGGATTTTCTTATTTCTATTCTCTATGAATTGAAGAATGAATTAAATTCCAAAGATGAGAAAGAATTGCAAGATCAAAATGAAGATTTTTTACGTTTTAAATTAAATAAGCTATTCAAGCTATACGAGAAAGGAGAGAGAGAGTTTTCTCTTCCAGAATTTAAAAAGTTATCTTATGAATCTGATGTGAGAAAATATAATGATTCCTATAACAGTATGTTGTATTCAGAAATCTGTTTTAATTATTTGGATAGAGGAATAATTGGAACTTTCGTCCAAAACAAAATTACAGAAGCTGAGAGTGAAGAAGAAATAAAACAAAAAAGAAGAGCTGAAAAAATTCAAAACTTAATATTAAGTATGAATGAAGAATATCGATTAACTTGTCCAAAGAATGCTTGCAAAATTAGACGATCCGAGAGAACAATAAAAAGGACGGTTTATCCGTCTTTTTTATTGCTTTGTTTTTAACTAGGTTAATAGCCTAGTTAGATTATTAAATCGTAAAAAATAGGGCTTCAATTTTTAGCTGCATTTTATAATTGTTTTATTATGTTTTGAAGAATTAAAAATCGGGGTGGTATATTTACCTTACCGACCACTTTAATTTTGTTTTCTACAGTAATTGATAAGGAAATGAGAGTTTAGAATCGATTTTAACAAAATATCTGTACAGAAAATGTATAGAAAGTGCTATAATTGTTATACATAACGTTATGTACAACGTATATAATCGACAAAAAAGAGGTGAGAATATGAGCGCGCAAATTAGTATGCGTGTATCAAAAGAACAGAAAGAAAGACTTGTAGAAATATCTAAAAAACAGAACAAAAGTCTGACTCAGTATGTTTTAGATAGATGTATTATAGATGATGTAGCACGTTCTAGCGCACGTGTAAAAAAATGCTACAAAGTCAAATTGAGCAATTGCGCGATGATTTTGAGCGTGAACGTACTCAACTAGTGGATCAAATCGATCAAAAAGACAAGCAGATTGCTGACATGATCGGAATCTATCATTTAGAGGTAAAAGTAATGGAGGGAATTTAAATGGGATTTAGGATATTCATGCTAATCGTAGTTTTACTTATTCCGTTAACTATGCTTTTATTTGGCTGGCTATTTTTCAGGAGAACACCGAAAGAAATCAATTATGTATTCGGATACCGAACAAAAAGGTCCATGAGGAATGAAGAAACATGGAAGTTTGCGAATCAATATTTTGGGAAAGTATGGTATCTTTGCGGACTACTTTCAGCACCTCTCTCCGTGATTGCCATGGCCATTGTTTTTGAAAAGGGAACGGAGACAATGAGTACTGTTGGCTTTATTATCACGACGATTCAGACAACCCCTTTAGTTGGCGCGATGATTTCAACAGAGATTGCATTGAAGAAAAACTTTGATGAAAACGGGAGAAGGAAATAAACGAGGTATATCCATCACTAGAAGAAAAGTAGCAATCTGTGATTTTTTCATTTCGTTTTGTCCATAGATTATCTAAAGAAATAGTTCAATATTTGATTTGGTTATATCTTCTTGAATGAAAATTATAAGTAAAAGATTTATTCATCCTTATACTGGAAAAAATCAATATTTTAGAAATCGTCTTACCACATAAAAAACTCAGTCAATTTGTTCTTAAAACTCCACCTAGCGACACCATCGGCTGGGTAGTAAAGAAATAAAAAGTCCTGTCACTTTCTCCCATTTAACCTTTGACTATTCTGCAAAATTATCGTAAAATAAAGAGTAAATGATAAAATGAGGTCAGAGTCTGTTCGCTCTGGCGATAGTAGTATAAATGAGGAGAAACGCTTTGGAATTAGAAGTATTTGCTGGGCAAGAAAAAAGTGAACTATCTATGATTGAGGTAGCGCGTGCTATCTTGGAACTTCGTGGTCGCGATCATGAGATGCATTTTAGCGATCTTGTAAACGAAATTCAAAACTACCTTGGAACATCAAACAGCGATATCCGTGAAGCCTTGCCTTTGTTTTACACAGAGTTGAACTTTGACGGTAGCTTCATCTCTCTTGGGGACAACAAATGGGGTCTTCGTTCATGGTATGGTGTGGACGAAATCGATGAAGAAATCATCGCTCTTGAAGAAAATGACGACGATGAAGTAGCACCAAAAGCTAAGAAAAAACGTGTCAATGCCTTCATGGATGGCGATTCAGATGCTATTGACTACAATGCAGATGATCCAGAAGATGAAGATGCATACGAAGCAGATCCTGCTCTTTCATACGATGATGAAAATCCAGATGATGAGAAAAATGAAGTGGAAGCTTACGACGCAGAAATCAACGAAATCGCCCCTGATGACTTGGGTGAGGACGTGGATCTCAACGAAGAAGACGATGAGTTTTCAGATGATGATTCTGAAAACATCGAGGAATAAAAGTTAGCTATTGACAATTATCCTATTTTTAGGTATCATATTGTTCGGGCACCTCTTTTAGAGGTCGGGGCTCCCTAGTTCTTAGGGAGCTATTTTTGTTTTTTCAAGAAGTTATCTTCTTGTATTTTGGTTGTGAATCTGGTGCAGTTGTCCCAGATTATTCTTATTAGTAGGGTCTTGTTTTCTATGTCCCCTCGTAGTTGACAAGACCTTGAGCATTTTAGAAAGAGGAATCTATGTCTACGAAATATATTTTTGTAACTGGTGGTGTGGTATCGTCTATTGGGAAAGGGATTGTGGCAGCGAGTCTAGGCCGTCTCTTGAAAAATCGTGGTCTCAAGGTAACCATTCAAAAGTTTGACCCTTATATCAATATCGATCCGGGAACTATGAGCCCTTACCAGCACGGGGAAGTTTTTGTGACAGATGACGGAGCTGAGACAGATTTGGACTTGGGTCACTATGAACGTTTCATCGATATCAATCTCAACAAATATTCCAACGTGACAACTGGTAAAATTTA
>NZ_CAOKTW010000025.1:0-10991 GCF_948472335.1 Streptococcus bouchesdurhonensis
TTAAGCGACTGAAACGACTTCTCATAACCGTAAAACATTTCCGATTTCAGAATCCCAAAGAAGGACTCCATCATACCGTTGTCTGGGCTGTTGCCCTTGCGTGACATGGATGCTTGAATTCCCTTACTCTCTAGGAACCGATGATAAGAATCGTGTTGATATTGCCAGCCTTGGTCACTATGGAGAATCGTATTCTCATAGCGCTTCTCTTTGAATGCCTGTTCCAACATTGTTTGTACTTGTTCTAAGTTGGGTGAAGTTGAAAGATTATAGGCGATAATTTCACTATTAAAGCCATCTAAAACTGGTGATAAGTAAAGCTTTTGAGTACTTGCTGGAATGGCAAATTCTGTCACATCTGTGTAGCACTTTTCCATTGTTTTAGAGCCTTCAAATTGACGTTGAATGAGATTCTCTGCCTTCTTACCCACATCTCCTTTATGAGAAGAATATTTTCGTTTCTGTCGCATTTTAGCTTGTAAATTGAGTACTTTCATCAAGCGTTGAACTCTTTTATGATTTACCAGATAACCACGATTTCTTAGTTCTAAATGAATCCGACGATAACCATAATTTCCCTTATGTTCGATAAAAATGGATTGAATTTCAGCTTTAAGCTCTTGATTCTTATCTAGTTTGTCTAGCTGTTTCAAGTGATAGTAGTAGGTCGAACGAGCTAATTTAATGGCTTTTAGAAGAATATCTAACGAAAAATCAGTCATTAATTCTTGAACAATTTCTGTCTTTCTTCTTTCTCTTTTTCCTCCTTCAATCGGAGTTCTCTTAACTTTTTTAGGATGGCATTCTCCGCTCTCAGGTACTCATTTTCTGCTTGAAGACGTTCTAATTCTGTTCTCTCTTCAGGTCTCTTTTTTGGCTTAC
This sequence comes from Streptococcus bouchesdurhonensis, assembly GCF_948472335.1. The sequence goes on from NZ_CAOKTW010000025.1 coordinate 883, forward strand.
GTCCCATTTTAGGTACTCTCCCTCTTATTTTCTCAACAATAGTATACCCGTTTTTCTTGTATTGTGCTAGTCAATTAAGAAGTATCGTACGACTTGGGAGGCCGTATTCAAGAGAAACTCTATCTTTAGTCCAGCCTTCATGTAAGACTTTATGAATCATTTCTTGTTTTAAATCAGGAGAATAGTAACGATTTTTTCCTTTTTTGACGAACTCTATTCCGTAACGATCAATCAATTTAATCATGTACCTAATATTAGAATTGTTTATCCCAAATTTATTTGAAAGCTTCTCTAAGCTATATCCTTGTTTTCTAAGTTCATAGATCTGAACTTTATCATCATGAGTTAATTTCATAATAAAAACACCCCAAAAGTTAGATTTTGTCTGTCTAACTTTTGGGGTGCAGTACATCAACACCTGATACTATGCGTTTTTCTGATTTTTAGGACTTTTGACTCAGTCTCTTTTTATTTTATTTCACATGTTTTGCAAGTTCTTCTTGCGCTTTTTTATTGGATTCTGCTTTTTCTTTCATCCATTTTTCTTGAGCTTTTTGGTATTCATCTGCAGTAACTGCCTTGTCTTGAATTTCAAGGTATTTATACAAGACTGGGTCGCTTGTACCTTTATTTCCTGACAATGCAAATGGTATTGTAAATGGTACCATCTTAGACAAGATTGGACGCCCTGTACGAGATGTAGTTGGAATAATCAAAGCACTATCTGTCAGCCAAGCTTGGGCTGAAGCGTATTTATCATAGCGTTTAGCAACATCTGTAGCCTCATCACCAGCTTCAGTAACCAATTTTTCGTAGTCATATAGACCTACTTTTTTAGCAGCTACATTATCTTCCCCTGAGTCAAATCCTAAATATGTTTTAGTACTTTCTCCTACAGAAGGTTTGATAATATCAAGGTAGGTTGATGGATCGGCAAAATCAGGACCCCAACCGACATTATCTGATAAATCCCAGTCTTCGCCAGCAGCATTTTCAGCAAATAAAGTTACATTAAGCAATTCATCTTTTTGCAATTGTTGGATATCAATAACGACATTATCAGTTCCTAAAGTTGCTTCCAAGGATTGTTTCATAGATTGGACACGTTGAACTTTTGTCGTTGCTGTCTGGTCAACAGGCATATCTAGGTGAATTGGGAAAGTCACACCTTCTGCTTGTAAAGCGGACTTAGCCTTGGCAAATTCAGCCTTGGCTTTTTCTGGATTGTAGAGACCATCTTGTGAATCGGCCAGATTAACATCCTTCCATTCATCCCCATAGGTTACTAATTTTTCTTTGACCATATCGCCAAAGTTTTTCCCATCTGCTTGAACAAATGTTGGTGGCACAAAGAGATTGCGCAAGATTTTGCTTGCTCCAGTTTCTCCATTCAACTGAGCGGCATAGGCTGTACGGTCAAATCCAAAGGCAATAGCCTGACGGAAATCCTTATTTAAGAGAGCCTTTTTAGTAGATGTCTTTTGTTCTTCGCTAGTCTTAGATGTGTATTTATAAGATTGACGGTCAATATTTGTCCCTACTAGATAAGTCGTAGAGTCTTGTTGAGTATAGACGATATTGTCTTTCATACTCTTCTCAAGCTCTGCGAAACTTGCACTTGTTGGATAAAGACGAGCTGCTGTAAGGCTACCATCTTTAAAGTTTTCTGCTGGTTTGCTGGTATCTTGCCCATCCCAGAATGACAATTTAACTTTGTCAATATGCACATTGTCCTTATCCCAATAGTTCGGATTTTTCGCAAATTCAACGGAAGATTTGGTCACAATGGATTTCAACAAATAAGGACCGTTATACAAGAGACTACTTGGATCCGTAGCTTTGGCAAAATCATCCCCTTTTGAATTCAAAAACTCTTCATTAACTGGCGCAAGCACACCCATTGTTGTTTTGGAATTCCAAAAACTTTCAGGTTTGTTCAAGGTGTATTGGATTGTTTGGTCGTCAAGGGCTTTAATCCCGACTTGAGTGAAGTCTGTGATTTCACCTTTGGCATAGGCATCCAGACCTTTGATTGAATCCTGTACCAAGTAAAGGGCTTCTGCTTTCTTATCTGTTGCATATTTAAGTCCTGTTACAAAGTCCTGAGCCTTAACAGGAGCGTACTCTTCTCCCTCAGATGTATACCACTTGGCATCCTGACGAATCTTATAAGTATAAGTCAAGCCATCCTTAGAAACTGACCAGTCTTCTGCCAATGAAGGAACAAGGTTCCCGTATTTATCATTTTCAAGCAATCCATCAATCACATTACTAGTAATCTCAGAAGTTGCTGCCTTACCAGTTGTCAAATAGTTGAGATTATCTGGATGTGTCTCGTAAGTAAATGCAAAGGTTTTTTCACCTTGAGCACCTGAACCCCCAGAACAAGCAGCTAAAACACCAGCTGCTAATAAGGTTACTCCCGCAAGAGCCAATACTTTTCTTGTTTTCATAGTATTCTCCTTTGTTTTTTATTCATTATAGACTCTTTTTCAAGTCCTGTCAATAGAATTTTCTGAATTTTAAGAGTTATTTGTTATATTTGATATATTCTGAAAAATAAAATTGTTCATTTATGCCAAAAAAGCATTCTAGTCCATCTCCGATTAACGATGGACTTTATCACCTCCTTCTCCAGTCCTTGTATAACATCTTGAAGTTGATTCATGACATCTTCCAAAGTTCGAAAGGCTTTATTCTTAAATCCACGTTTACGAATCTCTTTCCACACTTGTTCAATGGGGTTCATCTCTGGTGTGTATGGAGGAATAAAGGTAAAGCCAATATTAGTCGGAATCTTTAAGGTACTTGATTTATGCCATATGGCATTGTCCATAACGAGTAAAAGATAATCATCTGGATAAGCTTGTGAAAGCTCTTCTAAAAAGACGTTAATCCACTCAGTATGACATCCACCAGCGATTAAGAAAAATGATTCGCCTGTATGGGCATCAACAGCTCCATAACAATAGCAAAATTCTCGTATATAGTGACTATGGACATGTGGACCTACTCCTATTGAAGCCCAACAAGATCCCAGTTTACTGATTCTACCGAAACCAGACTCATCTTGGTACATCAAGCGAACCTTACGAAAAGGTCTCCTGGTTTTAAAGCACTTTCTTTTCTTCTTGAATTGAGATTTTATTTTTAGACGCGACAATGGTTTGAGAGTCTACTTTCTTGGGATGTGCTGGACGTGGCCTAATATTTCGCCAACCATGGTGCTTCAAGAGTTGATAGAAGGTATCACGTGTGTAGGAAGAACCTAACTCCTTTGTATAAGCCTGAAATAAGGCATCAATTGTAACAAATTCTCCTGCCTCTGCAGCCTTCAAATGACGGGCAAGAAAGGCTTTCTCTTCCTCAATTGTCATATATGCATGGTTACGACCACCACGTGTTTCTTGAAGGAGAGAGTCGAGTCCGAACTCCTCATATTTTTTTACAGTTGGCCAAATCGTTGTTTGATTACAGTCTAAAAGCTCTATAATCTCTTTATAAGATTTACCCATCAGACGAAATAGAACGATTTGAAGGCGTTTATGATATTTAGCTGTACGAGAGTCTTTTAAAAGTGTTTTGATTGTTTGGATTTCTTCTTTAGTTGATTTCATATTACTATTATATAATGCTTTTTGATTTTAGTCTAGTATTAATCCCAATTTTCCATGATGAATCCAATAGTAAATGGTTGAAATTCCCACGTTAACCCCTTTAGCCATAACCATCATTTCAGGAGAAAACTTTTGATTATGATAGTAGAGAATCTTTTCCTTTAGTTCTTTGGTTAAGCTTGATTTCTTGACCGAGCGCCTGCGATTGTTTTCATAAGACTGTTGAGCATAGTCGGTAGAATAAACCTCTTTGAAGCGCCCTTTTCCAAGACATTGTCAGACTGTCTCACGCTTGATTTCAGTGTGGATAGTTTGAGGAGCTTTTCCAAGCAAAGAGGCAATTTCTCTATTTGATTTTCCTTCTTTTGTTTGGCTTTTGTAGTATAATTGTCTTGCATCTCTGTGCCTTTCTTGTGTTTGTGGTTGAACAACAAGTATAACACAGAGGTGTTTTCTTATGCCTAGAAGAGCTTTCATTTTTTTCAAAAAAGGTTGAAAAAACACCTTTGTGAGATGAAATACCCTTCAAATACCGTATCTCCCAAGTGAAAATCTCACAAATTTCTTAAACTTTGAGTCAAACTTCACATATCTAATCCATATCGATAGTTGGACAGAACTCACTTCTATGGTATTATCCTATCCCCCTTCCAAATGTCAAGCAAAAATGACAAGTATTTTAGAAATAACTCGCCATTTCATTAACTTTCTACTATATTAAATTAAAAAAATGTGACCTCATAGCAAGGACTCAAACTCAGCGACGCTCATACCCAGCTGATGGCTGGCAACCTCGGAAGTCAGAAGTCCTTGGCGAACCATATCCAGAAAGGCAAAAAGTTTCCCACGTTCCAAGCCTTCTTCTCGCCCTTGTTCAATCCCTTCAGCTCGTCCACGTTCAAGACCACGCTCCAGTCCCTGTTCAAGCCCCTCTGCACGACCACGCTCTAAGTCTTTTTCCTCCGCTTGTTCCAATGCATAGTCATGAGCGAGTAAGGCTTGTTCTTCACGCATACGTAGTTGACTAAACATTTTCCTGTCCTCCTCGGACCAGCTCTTGTAATCTAGCAGTTGGTCTGCTTGGCTGATGGCTCGCTCGGGGCGCTGGGTAAAGGGTTTATTCCCGAAAAACTCCAACCATGGCTTGCGAACGCTATCCTTGCTGGTTTCTCTGTATTTTTTAATTCCAAGAATACCATCTTGACTAGATGGTTTTCCTGTCCATTGTTTGTGATGGTTAAGACTTCACCTGTCGTTCCCTCTCGCATACTAAAGCTATGAAAAGCTTAATCATCCTGAAAGTAATTACTATCCACAATAGCTATTGCGTATACTGATGCGATGTGTTTATAACTTTGGTGAGCGTTTCCTTCTTATTGGCGAATTTTTTCTAGATTTTGATTGACCTGACTGCACAAGTAAGCCCACAGGAGATTGATGAAAAAATTCTGATGATGAACTTGAATTTCAATGATTACTTGGGTTCCATTATCCAACTCCACCAAGACATCAATACTGGTATAGAAATCTTGTGCTTAATAGGGCAGAGAAGGCAAGACGTGAATGTTACTTCCTTCCAAAATGGTCACATTTTTTGCTGGTAAATCCAGCATATCGCGAATAAATTGACAAGTGATTTCTGGATTGCTGAAAATTTTCTTAGCGTCCAAATCATTGGTTGAGCTAATGCCCGGATGTCTTAGAATCATTCTTTCTCTCCTTTCATTATAGCACATTTTTAAATCTAGGTTTGCTAGATTCACTGCTTCTATCTATAGTAAAATGAACCAAAAACAGTACACAATGTTGTATAATCTTCTTATGGCATATTCAATAGATTTTCGTAAAAAAGTTCTCGGCTATTGTGAGCGAACAGGTAGTATAACAAAAGCATCACAGGTTTTCCAAATCTCACGTAATACCATTTATGGCTGGTTAAGGCTAAAAGAGGGAACAGAAGAGCTAAACCATCAAGTAAAAGGAACAAAACCAAGAAAAGTTGATAAAGATAGACTTAAAAACTATCTTACTGACAATCCAGACGCTTATTTGACTGAAATAGCTTCTGAATTTGGCTGTCATCCAACTACTATCCACTATGCGCTCAAATTTATGGGGTACACTCGAAAAAAAGAACCACACCTACTATGAACAAGACCCAGAAAAAGTATCCTTATTTCTTAAGAATTTTAATAGTTTAAAGCACTTAGCACCTGTTTATATTGATGAAACAGGATTCGATACTTACTTTTATCGAGAATATGGTTGCTCATCAAAAGGTCAGTTAATAGGAGGTAAAGTCTCTGGAAGAAGATATCAGGGGATTTCTTTGGTTGCAGGGCTAACAAATGGTGAGTTAATCGCTCCAATAACTTACCAAGAAACAATGACGAGCGACTTTTTTGAAGCTTGCTTTCAGAAATTTCTCTTACCGACATTAAATACACCCTCAGTTATTATTATGGATAATGCAAGATTCCAATAGAATAGCTAGAATAGAATTCTTGTGTGAAGAGTTTGGGCATAAACTTTTACCCCTTCCTCCCTACTCACCTGAGTACAATCCTATTGAGAAGACATGGGCTCATATCAAAAAGCATCTCAAAAAGGTATTACCAAGTTGCAATACCTTTTACGAGGCTCTTTTGTCTTGTTCTTGTTTCAATTGACTATATTTATTCGGAAAAAAGACGAAAAAACCTGAGAACCATCTCAGGCTTGGTCATTAAATTTTTTTCTCAATACCGAAAAGTGGAGAAAGTGGTCGTTTTTCATGAATACGTACGATAGCATCCCCTAGAAGATGAGCGATTGAAATCTGCTCAATCTTATCAATCAAACGCTCTTCTGGCAGATAGATAGTATCCAAAACAACCAATTTCTTAATAGCTGATTTTTGGATATTGTCCGTAGCAGGACCAGAAAGAACTGGGTGCGTACAGCTTGCATAGACTTCAACAGCACCAGCTTCCGCAAGAGCATCTGCCGCATGACAAATCGTTCCAGCGGTATCAATCATATCATCAATCAAGATACAAGTCTTGCCTTCAACCTTACCGATGATGTTCATAACTTCACTAGTATTCATCTTATCAACGCTACGACGTTTATCAATAATAGCGATAGATGTTTTCAAAAATTCTGCCAACTTACGAGCACGAGTCACCCCTCCATGGTCCGGGCTGACAACCACATAGTCAGAACCAACCATACCACGACGCTCAAAATAATCTGCAATCAGAGGAGCACCCATCAAATGATCCACAGGAATATCAAAGAATCCTTGAATTTGCGCAGCATGCAAGTCGATGGTCAATAAACGATCCACTCCAGCTACTTCAAGCATATTTGCGACAAGTTTTGAAGTGATTGGCTCACGCGCTCTCGCCTTTCTATCCTGACGTGCATACCCATAGTAAGGCATGACAACATTGACAGATTCTGCACTCGCACGCTTCAAAGCATCTACCATAATCAAAATTTCAAGCAGATTGTCATTTACAGGCGAACTAGTTGATTGTAGGATAAAGACGTGTTTCCCACGGATTGATTCTTCAATGTTGACCTGAATCTCTCCATCTGAAAATTGGCGAACACTTGATTTCCCCAACTCTATCCCAATCTCCTGCGCCACACGTTCTGCCAATTCTTTATTAGAAGAAAGGGCAAACAGCTTTAAATCAGAAAAAGACATGATTTCCTCCGGTATATATGTATAACTTGTGCTTTTCACAAGATTTTCCATCTACCATTGTAGCGCTTTTTGCACTATTTTTCAATCAAAAATAAAAGAAGGGCACCATATTTGTACCCTTGCATCATTCTTTTGAAAAATATTCTAGGTCATCAACTCATTGTGTTTCTCAACAAAGCAATAAGCATGATAAAAACCATAGAGAGCAATAGCCGTAACCACTGGAATCGCTAAAGGCAACTCTGTTTCCAACTCCACAAAAGGAGAGTTAAACAAGAAGTGAGTTCCCAAGGCTAAACCTAGAAAAATAAGGCCCTGTTTCTTGCCAACCTTCTGTCCTTTATAGGCTCTGTAAAGCAAGTAAACACCTACTACAGCTAGACCTGAAAAAGTCCAGTGAGAGGCAATTCCTGAGATGATACGCTCTAAAATTCGCGAAATAGTAAAGTCAAAGCCCTCTGGCAAATCCGTACGAATATAACCAATATCCTCAATCATTTGGAATCCCAAACCGGAAGCAATTCCAAGTAAAAACAAAGATTTTAATTTTCGCACAGGAATCAAAGCCAAAACAAAAACAAGTGGCAATAATTTCAAGGGTTCTTCTACCAAAGGAGCCACAATAGCACTTTCAAAGGCATTTAAAAATGTACTATCTGGAAAAAGCATACCCAGCAAATCATGGATATAGGTATTCGCAAAGCTAGACAACCAGCCTGAAAGGAACATCCCTCCCAATAAAGACAGAATCAAAACCTTCTTTGGCAATTCCCATTTTTTCCCAATACGGAAGAGAAAATAAAGAGCCGGAATCATGTAAAAGAGAGCTAGAAAGATAGAAACTCCCATTAGTCCATATTCCGCACCTGACCTCGAACCGTCCGTATAGTAGATGGTTTCATACTGTAAACCAATACATAGCAATAAAATAAAAATAAATAAAATACTGCTTTTCTTCATACACTTTCTTTCTAAATGAAGTATTTATAATTCTACGACTGTCATACTTCCTGTATCAACATTGTAAATGGCACCAAAGATAGTGACATCGTCTGGTATTAGGGGAGACTCGATAAGCAGTTGCATATCCTCGCGTACACTCTCTTCTATATCTTGGAAGGGCAAGAAGTCCTGGTCTGACACATCTACACCTAATTCCTCTTTTAAATACTCCTGAAAAGGTTCATTTTCAAAGGTCTGAGCACCACAGTCTGTATGGTGCAATACCACAATCTCTCTTGTCCCCATTTGTTGCTGGGAAATAACTAGCGAACGAATCATGTCTTCAGTCACTCGACCACCTGCATTCCGCAAGATATGAGCATCCCCAAGTGCCAAGCCCAGAGCTTGTGCAACGTGCAGACGAGAGTCCATACAGGTCACAATAGCTACTCTTGTTTTGGGTTTAAGTGGCAGATTTAACTGCCCATGTAAGGCAACATAAGCCTGATTAGCTTGCATAAACTGTTCAAAATACGACACGATTCCCTCCTTGAAAATTTGATAGTCAAATATTTCTCCTATCTTATCATTTTTAAGAGAATTTGTCACGGATTATGCAAAGACCTTTTTCAAAACTTCCTGAATCGTTGTCACGCCAATGACCTGAATTTCCTTGGGCGGAGTGATTCCTGTCAAGGAATTCTTAGGTACATAAATCTTAGTAAAGCCCAGTTTAGCAGCTTCGTTGATGCGTTGCTCAATACGATTCACGCGCCGAATCTCTCCTGTCAAACCAAGTTCTCCTACAAAACATTCCTGAGGATTAGTTGGCTTGTCTTTATAGCTCGAAGCAATAGCAACTGCAACAGCCAAGTCTATCGCAGGTTCATCCAATTTGACACCGCCAGCAGATTTGAGATAGGCATCCTGATTTTGCAAGAGAAGCCCTGCCCGTTTTTCCAAAACGGCCATAATCAGACTAGCACGATTAAAATCAAGTCCTGTCGTCGTACGCTTGGCATTTCCAAACATGGTCGGTGTTACCAAGGCCTGCACTTCTGCAAGAATAGGACGCGTCCCTTCCATGGTCACAACGATTGATGAACCAGTTGCTCCATCCAAACGCTCTTCTAGGAAAACTTGACTCGGATTGAGTACCTCAACCAATCCGCCCGACTGCATCTCAAAAATTCCAATCTCATTAGTGGAGCCAAAACGATTTTTGACCGCTCTCAGAATACGGAAGGTATGGTGACGCTCCCCTTCAAAGTAAAGCACCGTATCCACCATATGCTCCAACATACGCGGCCCAGCTAATGTTCCTTCCTTGGTCACATGACCTACGATAAAGATGGCAATGTTATTGGTTTTAGCCAGCTGCATAAGTTCAGCCGTCACCTCACGCACCTGAGAAACAGAGCCCTGCACCCCTGAAATCTCAGGAGACATAATAGTCTGGATGGAGTCAATAATGAGAAAGTCTGGTTGGATACGCTCCACCTCAGCACGAACACTCTGCATATTGGTCTCTGCATAAAGATAAAACTCACTATCAATATCACCCAAGCGCTCTGCTCGTAGCTTGATTTGCTGAGCAGACTCCTCCCCACTGACGTAGAGAACAGTCCCCACTTGGGACAACTGGGTTGAGACTTGTAGGAGAAGGGTTGATTTCCCAATTCCAGGATCCCCACCTATGAGGACGAGACTTCCTGGTACCACTCCGCCTCCAAGTACACGGTTGAATTCCTCCATCTCTGTCTTGGTTCGATTGACATTGATGGAGGTCACTTCAGCCAGTTTCATGGGCTTGGTTTTCTCACCTGTTAAAGACACACGCGCATTTTTGACCTCGA
>NZ_CAOKTW010000026.1:0-9468 GCF_948472335.1 Streptococcus bouchesdurhonensis
ATATTCTGCTTAAAATTCGTATTGGCAAGCTTGAAGTAAGTTTTTTTCAATCTCTCAATCTCGAAATGATAGAAGAGCTTTTGGATAAGGTGTTGCTCCATGACAATTCATCTATCTAGCCTAGGGCAGGTCTATCTCGTATGTGGGAAAACGGATATGAGACAAGGCATTGATTCACTGGCTTATCTGGTTAAAACCCACTTTGAATTGGATCCTTTCTCCGGTCAAGTTTTTCTCTTTTGTGGTGGACGTAAAGACCGCTTTAAAGCCCTTTACTGGGATGGTCAAGGATTTTGGCTACTATATAAACGCTTTGAGAACGGTAAGTTGACTTGGCCAAGTACAGAAAAGGATGTCAAAGCTCTCACACCAGAACAAGTAGACTGGCTGATGAAGGGCTTTTCTATCACTCCCCAAATAAATTCATCAGAAAGTCGTGATTTCTATTGAAATGATGCCTTTCTTTTTAGTATAATAAAGTTAGAAAACAAGGAGGGGAAGACGATGAAAGACTTATTAAAAATCATTCAACAACAGAGTGCTACAATTGATAGTCTCACCAATGAACTTGCCCTTCTTCGTGAACAAGTGGCTTATCTAACGCAAAAGCTCTATGGAAAATCCTCTGAGAAAAGTGTTTGTCCATCTGGACAAGTCAGCCTTTTTGAGGAGGAAGCTTCATCTGATGAAGATGGAGAGGTTCCCAGTTGAAAGAGAAGAAATCACCTATAAACGTAAGAAAGCTAAAGGAAAACGTCAAGCTCTTCTTGCCCAATTCGATTCAGAAGAACTCCATCATCGCTTAGAGGATTGCATTTGCCCTGACTGTCAGGGAGAGCTAAAAGAGATTGGAGCGAGTCTTCAAGGCCAAGAATTAGTCTTTATTCCTGCGCAATTAAAACGCATAGATCATATCCAACACTCTTACAAATGCCAAGCATGCAGTGAGAAAAATCCGAGTGATAAAATTGTGAAAGCTCCTATCCCTAAAGCCCCTTTGGCGCATAGCCTTGGCTCAGCTTCTATTATCGCTCACACCATCCATCAGAAGTTTAATCTGAAGGTCCCCAATTATCGCCAAGAAGAAGATTGGGCTAGGATGGGTTTACCAATCACACGTAAGGAAATCTCTAATTGGCATATCAAGGCGAGTCAATACTATTTGGAGCCCCTCTATAACCTCTTGCGAGAGAGACTATTGACTCAGCCCTTACTTCATGCGGATGAAACCTCTTATCGGGTCTTAGAAAGTGATAGCCATCTGACCTACTATTGGACTTTTTTGTCTGGGAAAGCTGAGAAGCAAGGAATCACGCTGTACCACCATGATCAGCGTCGAAGTGGTTCAGTAGTACAAGAATTCTAGGAGATTATTCTGGATATGTGCATTGTGATATGTTGCGGCAGTAACTTAGGACCTTAGTCCTCTAGTTCTGCCTATGCGATAGCAGTCCAAGGTTTAGGAGCAAGGCGACGCTAAGCTTGGTAAACTGCGAACCGCTAGAAGCTTATCGTCAACTGGAAGAAGCTGAACTTGTTGGATGTTGGGCGCATGTGAGAAGGAAGTTTTTGAATCCACCCCCAAGCAAGCAGATAACTCATCCTTAGGAGCTAAAGGTTTAGCTTATTGTGACCAGTTATTTGCCTTGAAAGAGACTGGGAGGTTTTGCCAGCTGATGAACGACTACAGAAACGTCAAGAAGAGCTCCAACCCCTAATGGAAGACTTCTTTGCTTGGTGTCGGCGTCAGTCAGTTTTACCTGGTTCAAAACTAGGAAGGGCAATTGAATACAGTCTCAAGTATGAAGAAACCTTTAAGGCCATTTTGAAAGACGGGCATCTGGTCCTTTCCAATAATCTAGCTGAACGCGCCATTAAATCATTGGTTATGGACGGAGAAGAGTCCAGTGGACTCTTTTAGCCTGAGCTCAGTTTAAAAAGCGAGGGTGGTTGTTTTCTCAAAATTTTGAAGGAGCTAAAGCAAGAGCTATTATTATGAGCTTATTGGAAATAGCTAAACATCATCAACTAAATAGTGAGAAATATCTATCCTATCTTCTAGAATGTCTTCCAAACGAGGAAACTCTCGTAAACAAAGAGGTTTTAGAGGCTTATTTACCATGGACTAAAGTTGTACAAGAAAAGTGCAAATAAGAAATCTCCAGATTAGGAACTATCCGTGAGTTCTCTAGTCTGGAGATTTTTCAATATACTTCGTTATTGGGCGTTACGATTGAATTTTATTTAGACCACCAAGTAACTAAATAAAATAGAAAAGTTCATACTGTAATCTCCTTTCACATTTTAATTAATTATAAATTATTCTTAAATAAACTCAAAGGACATCAATACCCCTAAAATCTAACCATTTCATATTATTTTTACTTATATATAAAAAACAGCCCTAAAAACGAACTTTAGAGCTGTTTTGATGCGAGAACAGGGACATTTTTGTCACTGATTCACTATGTTTATAAATATTTTTTGACATCCTCTTGCCATTCCTCTGTCAATTTCTTTACTAGAAATTCATCTCCAATTAGCTGCGCAAATGTTTTAGAAGACTGATAAAATGATTCAGCTAAACTAAAATCTCTTTCTTCTCTTAATGCTTGCTTCCACAAAAACATAAATACAAGAGGTTTCTTTTGATAATCTTGAGTTTTATCCATAATTTCTTGTAAACACGATAGATAATCATTAAAACAATCAGTTACTCCTACCTTTTCAAGACAACACATTCCTGAAATAAGAGTATCTCTAATTATAAAGTAATTCTCTATTTGAGTTACCTTCTTCTGTTCCAAAAGAAAGAGCATTAGCTTTTCGATTTGATTTATAAATTTGGCAAGATCTTTCTAATGAGCATTTGATAAAAACAAACGAATCAACAACATATCATTTGTTGAATAAACTTCTTTTTCTATGATCTGAGGCATATGTTCCTCAAGTATTAACTCTGCATATTCAGGCCTTCTAGTTCTAGAAGTATCCAAACACGCCTGCAATACTTCACATGCTAATTGTTCTTCTTTAGGAAGATTATCAAAGTATGTTTTATAAATCTCTTCCAAACACGCTTCCTTCTTATCGTACTCCTCTTCTTTACCATAGATTGGTTCACGTAAAATCTGGTATTTCAATTCTAAATAAGCAGAAGGAAGAGCTGAAAAATCCAGCATAAGGCTATAAGCTGGAACTCCTAGTTACGAGCAATATAGTCTAACTTGGGCAAACTCGGTTGCGAAGCTCCACTTTCAATTGCGACAGTTGACGAACTGTCAGTTCTTGCTCATCTCCACAAAAATCTGGACGACTAATTCCTTTTTCTATCCTAATCTCTTTAATTTTTTGACCAATTAACATCAGACACCTCCTCTTCTACCTGCTTCGAAAAATACTGTGAAACTTAAAAAATTGTAACAGCTACATCTTTCCTACTCATAAGATTTCATAGCTTCTTCCACTTCTGCCAAGGTGACCCCAAACAACTCTAGGCGTTTGAGGAGTTGCTTGCCGTTGGAATAGCCGATTCCGGAGAGTCTCTCCGAGATATTCTCTGCGCTTACGGCTGTCTGCTCCCGCTAAGAAACCTAGGCAGATCAAGTCGCTACGACTAATGTCAAACTGACTCTCATGTTCAAATTGTTCTGTCACCTGAGCTAGAGCCGTTTTCAGGTCTTCATAGCTGGCATGCTCAATTCCCAGAGAACGCCCCTTGGTTTTGGACTTGGGAACAGCTTCATCTCGTTTGAGGAAGGCATGCTGAACTGTTGGAATAGTCGTCATAATCATGCGACGAATCCGCTCCCCATTAAAATCTGGGTCTGTAAAGACAATGACTCCATGACGTTGGTGTAGGCGCTGAATCCGTTCTAAATCCTGCTCATTGATGGCAGAACCTCGTGTCTCATAGGTCTCTACATCGAAGTAACGTTTGAGATTGGCCGTATCATCGCGACCTTCAACTACGATGACTTGGGAAATTTTTCTTTCATTACTTGCTGTCCAATCCAAAAATTCGCTCTGCATTTGCAGTCGTTGCCGCCGCTAACTCTTCTGCCGTCATCCCACGCAAGGCAGCAATAAAGTCCACCACATAGCGAGTATAGGCTGTTTTGTTTTCGCGGCCACGCTTGGTACAGGAGCCAAGTAAGGCGCATCCGTCTCCACCAAAAGCTTATCCAAAGGTAACTCTTTAGCTGCTTCTTGGATGTCAGTTGCCTTCTTAAAAGTCACCACTCCTGAGAAGGAAATGGTCATACCAAGCTCGACAAACTTCTCTGCCCACTCAAGCGTCCCTGAAAATGAATGCATGATACCACCTCGAGAGCCAACTCCCTCGCTCTTGATAATCTCATAGGTATCTTCCAGCGCATCACGGGTATGGACAACAAAAGGCAAATCCAAGTCCTTAGATAGCTGAATCTGACGGCGAAAAACCTGCTCCTGCACCTCTTTGGGCGCTGTCATCCAATGATAATCCAAACCAATTTCACCTAAAGCCACAACCTTGGGATGCTTGAGCTTGTCAAGCAAGTAAGCCTCGACTTCCTCCGTGTAAGTCCCTGCTTCTGTAGGATGCCAACCGATAGTCGCATAGAGCTGGTCATACTCATCTACCAACTCAAGGCACGCTCAATCGTCGGTTGATCAAAACCAACAATATTCATTTGTGTCACACCCATCTCAGCAGCCAAGGCAATTTCTTCTGCCTCACGACCTGCAAATTCTTCTACATTCAAGTGTGTATGTGTATCAAAAATCATCTCTTCTAACCTCGTTTTCTATCTTCTATTATACCAAAAAAGAGGAGGGGTACCCAATTTTTCAGTTTCCTCCTCTCTTCAATAGAACTATTCTGCTAGCTTTTCTACTCGATATTACCCATCTCCTGTCCCACAGTTAGAGACAGAAGAGACTGGTTACATTGATAGAATATCCCTATTCATCTAATACTCTTCGAAAATCTCTTCAAACCGTGTCAACGTCGCCTTGCCGTACTCAAGTACAGCCTGCGGCTAGTTTCTAGTTTGCTCTTTGATTTTCTTGAGTATAAAATATGTGATTATCTTGGGTTCTCACTTTTCTCACCCATCACTAGGATTGATGACTTCTCAAAATCCCCTTATAATCTAACTTTAAGTAGAGAATAGAATTTTCTAGCTGTCCTATTTTCTACGTCTAGCCTTTCTTCCTAGCAAAGCAAAACCACTGGTTGCCGCCACTAGACCAAGACTAGCAAGTGCTGCACTTGATGCTGAACCTGTGTTAGGTAGTTGTTTGCCAGCAGGCACTTTAACAGTTGATTTTTCATCAGTAGCTATGTACTACTCTAAATTCAATCTATTATATAAGAATGTTGAGTTACTGGCTCATCCTTCCATTATCTCTTATATTACAAAATACTCCATAATCTCCAGTAGAATAAATCTGGCTAGAGATTATGGAGTTATTTTCAGCCTTAATATCCTATCAAAAAATAATATTAAGATTCATTCAGTTAGATTTAGTTTACCAATTCACCATTAGCATTGACTCTATAGCCGTTTACTGTTGTATTGACTGCAAGCATACCTGATTCATCTACATAGTACCATTTCCCACTAACTTGGAACCATTGGCTAACTTTCATATCGCCATTACTGTTGAGGTAGTACCATGAACCATTGTCTAGTAACCATCCTGTGGCCATTGAACCATTACTATTGAGGTAGTACCATGAGCCATTGTATAGCAACCATCCTGTGGCCATTGAGCCATTACTATTGAGGTAGTACCATGAACCATTGTCTAGCAACCATCCTGTGGCCATTGAGCCATTACTATTGAGGTAGTACCATGAACCATTGTTCAGTAACCATCTGGCCATTGAGCCATTACTATTGAGGTAGTACCATGAACCATTGTCTAGCAACCATCCTGTGGCCATTGAACCATCAGTATTGTAGAAGTACTACATTCCATTTTCTTTTTTCCAACCTCTCGTCATAGAACTATTACTGTTGAGGTAGTAGAATGAAGAGTTTGCTGAATAAGAAACCTGTACCCATTGAACCGTCTGGAGTTGCCATTGAATCTTCCGCTGGTTTAGATTCTGATGGTTGCTCTGGAGTTGCCATTGAATCTTCCGCTGGTTTAGATTCTGATGGTTGCTCTGGAGTTGCCATTGAATCTTCCGCTGGTTTAGATTCTGATGGTTGCTCTGAGTTGCCATTGAATCTTCCGCTGGTTTAGATTCTGATGGTTGCTCTGGAGTTGCCATTGAATCTTCCGCTGGTTTGATTCTGATGGTTGCTCTGGAGTTGCCATTGAATCTTCCGCTGGTTTAGATTCTGATGGTTGCTCTGGAGTTGCCATTGAATCTTCCGCTGGTTTAGATTCTGATGGTTGCTCTGGAGTTGCCATTGAATCTTCCGCTGGTTTAGATTCTGATGGTTGCTCTGGAGTTGCCATTGAATCTTCCGCTGGTTTAGATTCTGATGGTTGCTCTGGAGTTGCCATTGAATCTTCCGCTGGTTTAGATTCTGATGGTTGCTCTGGAGTTGCCATTGAATCTTCCGCTGGTTTAGATTCTGATGGTTGCTCTGGAGTTGCCATTGAATCTTCCGCTGGTTTAGATTCTGATGGTTGCTCTGGAGTTGCCATTGAATCTTCCGCTGGTTTAGATTCTGATGGTTGCTCTGGAGTTGCCATTGAATCTTCCGCTGGTTTAGATTCTGATGGTTGCTCTGGAGTTGCCATTGAATCTTCCGCTGGTTTAGATTCTGATGGTTGCTCTGGAGTTGCCATTGAATCTTCCGCTGGTTTAGATTCTGATGGTTGCTCTGGAGTTGCCATTGAATCTTCCGCTGGTTTAGATTCTGATGGTTGCTCTGGAGTTGCCATTGAATCTTCCGCTGGTTTAGATTCTGATGGTTGCTCTGGAGTTGCCATTGAATCTTCCGCTGGTTTAGATTCTGATGGTTGCTCTGGAGTTGCCATTGAATCTTCCGCTGGTTTAGATTCTGATGGTTGCTCTGGAGTTGCCATTGAATCTTCCGCTGGTTTAGTTGGTTCCTGATCAGCTTTTTCTGCTTTTTCAAGCTCTTCAACTTTTGCTTTTGCTTTTTCAGCCTCAGCTTTAGCCTTCTCTAGTTCAGCTTCTGCAGCTGTTTGAGCTTGTTCAGCTTCAGCTTTTGAATTTTCAGCTGCTCTTGCTTCATTATTTTCTTTTTCAGCCTTAGCAGTCGCATCATCAGCTGTTTTCTTCGACTCTGCTGCTTTTTGCTCTAACTTCGCAATTCTAGCATCTGCTTCTTCTTGGGGTTGAACTGGAGTTTCTTCTTCCGTTTTAGCTGGTTCCTTAGCTTTTGCTTCCTTTACTTCTTCAAGGGTCTTATTGAAGTCATCAACACGAGAATTAATATCTTCTGCGTAAGATCCAACAAGGGCATCCGCCTGGTTAAATTCAGCTTCTGCTGCTGCACGAGCTTCTTCCGCTTCTTTGAGTTTTCTTTGTTGTTCCTCCAGAGCTTTAGCTTTTTGCTCAAGGTCGGCTTTGGCTTTATTAGCTTGCTTGGTTAGAGAGGCAATCTCATCTCCCAATTGATCCGCCTTGTCTTGCAGTTTTTCTGACTCTGGACGTTTCTTGTCTACTTCTTTGGCTTCCTCAATTTTCTTTTTCAATTCTTCAGGAAGACTGCTTTCTGACGTATAGACAACCTTACCATCATCCTTAACAACGGTCTCTTTATCATCTGCTGTTGGCAATTCCTGCACAACATCACTAACTTTGATGACACCACTTTCAATTGCGTCTAGTAAATCTTCCTTACCGATTGCTGCTTTAGCTGCTTGAATAGCCGCTGCTTTGTCCTTAATCTTATCATCTGCATTAATCTTAGCTTCGGCATCCTTTTCAAGTTCTGTCAAGGCTACTTCAAGCTCAGCTTTGGCTTGATCTTCTTTTTCTGTTCTGTACTCTTAAGCTTTTCTATCTCGTCAAGAGTCTTCTTGAGTTCCTCGGTACGAGAATCAATTTCATCCTTATAAGATTCCAGAACTTCATAGTCCTCATCAAGCTCAGCTTTGAGTTTATTATATTCTTCTGAATTTTTATCTTTCTTTTTCAAGTTCTTTAAGTTTTTTCTCAAAGTCAGCTTTAAGTTTATTAGCTTGCTTGGTTAGAGAATCAATTCCATCTTCCAATTGATCCGCCTTGTCTTGCAGTTTTTCTGACTCTGGACGTTTCTTGTCTGCTTCTTTGGCTTCCTCAATTTTCTTTTTCAATTCTTCAGGAAGACTGCTTTCTGACGTATAGACAACCTTACCATCATCCTTAACAACAGTCTCTTTATCATCTGCTGTTGGCAATTCCTGCACAACATCACTAACTTTGATAGCACCACTTTCAATCGCTTTTAGTAAATCTTCCTTACCGATTGCCGCTTTAGCTGCTTGAATAGCCGCTGCTTTGTCCTTAATATTGTCGTTAGCATTAATTTCATCTTCTGCAGCCTTTTCAAGCTTTGTAAATGCAGCTTCAAGATCATATTTCGCTTTCGCTTCTGGGTCTTTGTCTCTCGCTTCCTTTGCTTTTTGAGAGTGTCATTGAAGTCGTCAACACGAGTATTAATATCATCTTTGTAAGACTCAGCCAGTGCTAAAGCCTTTTCAAATTCAGCTTGTGCCGCTTCATGAGCTGCTTTCGCTTCTTCTAGTTTTTTCTGCTCTTCTACCAGAGTTGCTGCTTTTTCTCAGCTTCGGCTTTGGCCTTATTAGCTTGCTTGGTTAGAGAGTCAATTTCATCCCCCAATTGATCCGCCTTGTCTTGCAGTTTTTCGGATTGTGGACGTTTGGCATCAGCCTCCTCGGCTTTTTTGATTTTAGCTTTTATCTCTTCAGGAAGAGAAGAGTCTTTGCTAGTAATAACTGGATTTTCATCTTCCTTTGTTGGCAATTCCTTCACAACATCACTAGCCTTGATTTGACCATTTTCAATCGCTTTCAGTAAATCTTCTTTACCGATTCTCTCTTTTGCTTTTTTAATAGCTGCTGCTTTGTCCTTAATCTCATCGTTAGCATTAATTTTATCTTCTGCAGCCTTTTCAAGTTCTGTCAACGCCTTCATCACTGCTTCTTTAGCTTCAGCTTCTTCCTTTTAGCAGCAGCTAGCTCAGCATCAGCAGCCTGTTTAGCTTTTTCAGCTTTTGCTTTTGCCTCATCTGCAACTTTAGCCTCATCTGCTTCGGATTTCGCTTTCTTAGCAGCTTCTTCAGCTTTGGCTTTCGCTTCCTCTACTTTTTCTGTAGTTCAGCAACTTTAGCTTCAGCTTCTTTTCTAGCTTCTTCCGCTTTTTCAAAATCCTTTTTAGATTTTTCGGATGCTTTGCTAGTGTTAGTAGTATTTGATTCATCAGCTTTTACAGCCAATTGCTGAACGCTAGTAAGACTAGCCTAAAACTACCGCACTGGCTAGGCTGCAAAA
>NZ_CAOKTW010000027.1:0-8294 GCF_948472335.1 Streptococcus bouchesdurhonensis
TAACCATACCTACGGCAAGGCGACGCTGACGAAGTTTGAATTGGATTTTCACAGAGTGTAAATTGTTGAAACTAGGTTGTCATACAATGTATACCACTTGGGCTTTGGCAGTAGCTAACTGCACTAAATATAATATAAGGAGGGTTTTATGGGGAAAGGCCATTGGAATCGGAAAAGAGTTTATAGCATTCGTAAGTTTGCTGTGGGAGCTTGCTCAGTAATGATTGGGACTTGTGCAGTTCTATTAGGAGGAAATATAGCTGGAGAATCTGTAGTTTATGCGGATGAAATACTTATTACTCATACTGCTGAGAAACCTAAAGAGGAAAAAACGATAGTAGAAGAAAAGGCTGATAAAGCTTTGGAAACTAAAAATGTAGTTGAAAGGACAGAACAAAGTGAATCTAGTTCAACTGAGGCTATTGCATCTGAGAAGAAAGAAGATGAAGCCGTAACTCCAAAAGAGGAAAAAGTGTCTGCTAAACCGGAAGAAGAAGCTCCAAGGATAGAATCACAAGCTTCAAGTCAAGAAAAACCGCTTAGGGAAGATGCTAAAGCTGTAACAAATGAAGAAGTGAATCAAATGATTGAAGACAGGAAAGTGGATTTTAATCAAAATTGGCACTTTAAACTCAATGCAAATTCTAAGGAAGTCATTAAATCGGATGCAGATGTATCTACGTGGAAAAAATTGGATTTACCGTATGACTGGAGTATTTTTAACGATTTCGATCATGAATCTCCTGCACAAAATGAAGGTGGACAGCTTAACGGTGGGGAAGCTTGGTATCGCAAGACTTTCAAACTAGATGAAAAAGACCTCAAGAAAAATGTTCGCCTTACTTTTGATGGCGTCTACATGGATTCTCAAGTTTATGTCAATGGTCAGTTAGTGGGGCATTATCCAAATGGTTATAACCAATTTTCATATGATATCACTAACTATTTGAACAAAGATGGTCGTGAGAATGTGATTGCTGTCCATGCAGTCAACAAACAGCCAAGTAGCCGTTGGTATTCAGGAAGTGGTATCTATCGTGATGTGACTTTACAAGTGACAGATAAGGTGCATGTTGAGAAAAATGGGACAACTATTTTAACACCAAAACTTGAAGAACAACAACATGGCAAGGTTGAAACTCATGTGACCAGCAAAATCGTCAATACGGACGACAAAGACCATGAACTTGTAGCAGAATATCAAATCGTTGAACGTGGTGGTCAGGCTGTGACAGGTCTAGTACGTACAGAGAGTCGTACCTTAAAAGCACATGAATCAACAAGCCTAGATGCGATTTTAGAAGTTGAAAGACCAAAACTCTGGACCGTTTTAAATGACAAACCTGCCTTGTACGAATTGATTACGCGTGTTTACCGTGACGGTCAATTGGTTGATGCTAAGAAGGATTTGTTTGGTTACCGTTACTATCACTGGACTCCAAATGAAGGTTTCTCTTTGAATGGTGAACGTATTAAATTCCATGGAGTATCCTTGCACCACGACCATGGGGCGCTTGGAGCAGAAGAAAACTATAAAGCAGAATACCGTCGTCTCAAACAAATGAAGGAGATGGGAGTTAACTCCATCCGTACAACCCACAACCCTGCTAGTGAGCAAACCTTGCAAATCGCAGCAGAACTAGGTTTACTCGTTCAGGAAGAGGCCTTTGATACTTGGTATGGTGGCAAGAAACCTTATGACTATGGACGTTTCTTTGAAAAAGATGCCACTCACCCAGAAGCTCGAAAAGGTGAAAAATGGTCTGATTTTGACCTACGTACCATGGTCGAAAGAGGCAAAAACAACCCTGCTATCTTCATGTGGTCAATTGGTAATGAAATAGGTGAAGCTAATGGTGATGCCCACTCTTTAGCAACTGTTAAACGTTTGGTCAAGGTTATCAAGGATGTTGATAAGACTCGCTATGTTACCATGGGAGCAGATAAATTCCGTTTCGGTAATGGTAGCGGAGGGCATGAGAAAATTGCTGATGAACTCGATGCTGTTGGATTTAACTATTCTGAAGATAATTACAAAGCCCTTAGAGCTAAGCATCCAAAATGGTTGATTTATGGATCAGAAATATCTTCAGCTACCCGTACACGTGGAAGTTACTATCGCCCTGAACGTGAATTGAAACATAGCAATGGACCTGAGCGTCATTATGAACAGTCTGACTATGGGAATGATCGTGTGGGTTGGGGGAAAACAGCAACCGCTTCATGGACTTTTGACCGTGACAACGCTGGCTATGCTGGACAGTTTATCTGGACAGGTACGGACTATATTGGTGAACCTACACCATGGCACAACCAAAATCAAACTCCTGTTAAGAGCTCTTACTTTGGTATCGTAGATACAGCCGGCATTCCAAAACATGACTTCTATCTCTACCAAAGCCAATGGGTTTCTGTTAAGAAGAAACCGATGGTACACCTTCTTCCTCACTGGAACTGGGAAAACAAAGAATTAGCATCCAAAGTAGCTGACTCAGAAGGTAAGATTCCAGTTCGTGCTTATTCGAATGCTTCTAGTGTAGAATTGTTCTTGAATGGAAAATCTCTTGGTCTTAAGACCTTCAACAAAAAACAAACCAGCGATGGTCGTACCTACCAAGAAGGTGCGAATGCTAAGGAACTCTATCTTGAGTGGAAGGTTGCTTACCAACCAGGTACCTTGGAAGCTGTAGCTCGCGATGAAGCTGGAAAAGAAATTGCACGTGACAAGATTACCACTGCAGGGCAACCAGCAGGAGTTCGCCTCGTCAAGGAAGAACACGCCATCGCCGCAGATGGAAAAGACTTGACTTACATCTACTACGAAATCGTAGACAGTGAAGGAAATGTTGTACCAACTGCCAATAATTTGGTTCGTTTCCAATTGCATGGACAAGGTCAACTAGTCGGTGTCGATAATGGGGAACAAGCCAGCCGAGAACGCTATAAGGCGCAAGCAGATGGTTCATGGATCCGTAGAGCCTTTAACGGTAAAGGGGTTGCCATCGTTAAATCAACTGAACAAGCAGGTAAATTCACTCTGACTGCCCACTCAGATCTCTTGAAATCGGACCAAGTTACCGTCTTTACTGGTAAGAAAGAAGGACAAGAGAAGACTGTTTTGGGGACAGAAGTAGCAAGAGTTCGTACATTAATTGGTAAAGAACCAAAAATGCCGAAAACAGTAGGTTTTGTATACAGCGATGGTAGTCGTGAAAAACTTCCAGTAACTTGGTCTCAAGTCGATGTTAGTCAAGCAGGAGTTGTGACTGTTAAAGGTACAGCAAATGGACGTGAGGTAGAGGCTCATGTCGAGGTTCTAGCAATTGCGAAAGAATTACCAACAGTTAAACGTATTGCTCCAGGAGCAGACTTGAACACTGTAGATAAATATGTGTCAATACTTGTAACCGATGGAAGTGTACAAGAGTATGAAGTGGACAAGTGGGAGATTGCCGAAGAAGATAAAGTTAAGTTAGCAATTCCAGGTTCTCGTATTCAAGCGACCGGTTATTTAGAAGGTCAACCAATTCATGCAACCCTTGTGGTAGAAGAAGGAAATGCTGCAGCACCTGTAGTGCCAACTGTTACTGTTGGAGGTGAAGCAGTAACAGGTCTTACTAGTCGACAACCAATGCAATATCGTACTCTATCTTATGGTGCCCAATTGCCAGAAGTCACAGCAAGTGCTGAAAATGCTGATGTGACAGTTCTTCAAGCAAGCGCAGCAAACGGCATGCGTGCGAGCATATTTGTTTAGCCTAAAGATGGTGGCCCTCTTCAAACCTATGCAATTCAATTCCTAGAAGAAGCACCAAAAATTGCTCACTTGAGCTTGCAAGTGGAAAAAGCTGACAGTCTCAAAGAAGACCAAACTGTCAAATTGTCGGTTCGAGCTCACTATCAAGATGGAACGCAAGCTGTATTACCAGCTGATAAAGTAACCTTCTCTACAAGTGGTGAAGGGGAAGTCGCAATTCGTAAAGGAATGCTTGAGTTGCATAAGCCAGGAGCAGTCACTCTGAACGCTGAATATGAGGGAGCTAAAGGCCAAGTTGATCTCACTATCCAGGCCAATACTGAGAAGAAGATTGCGCAATCTATCCGTCCAGTAAATGTAGTGACAGATTTACACCAAGAACCTACTCTTCCGTCAACAGTAACGGTTGAGTATGACAAAGGTTTCCCTAAAGCTCACAAAGTCACTTGGCAAGCTATTCCGAAAGAAAAACTAGACTCCTATCAAACCTTTGAAGTACTAGGTAAAGTTGAAGGAATTGACCTTGAAGCGCGTGCAAGAGTCTCTGTAGAAGGTATCGTTTCAGTTGAAGAAGTCAGTGTGACAACTCCAATCGCAGAAGCACCACAATTACCAGAAAGCGTTCGGACATATGATTCAAATGGTCACGTTTCATCAGCTAAGGTTGCATGGGATGCGATTCGTCCAGAGCAATACGCTAAGGAAGGTGTCTTTACAGTTAATGGTCGCTTAGAAGGTACGCGATTAACAACTAAACTTCATGTTCGCGTATCTGCTCAAACTGAGCAAGGTGCAAACATTTCTGACCAATGGACCGGTTCAGAATTGCCACTTGCCTTTGCTTCAGATTCAAATCCAAGCGACCCAGTTTCAAATGTTAATGACAAGCTCATTTCCTACAATAACCAACCAGCCAATCGTTGGACAAACTGGAATCGTAGTAATCCAGAAGCTTCAGTCGGTGTTCTGTTTGGAGATTCAGGTATCTTGAGCAAACGCTCCGTTGATAATCTAAGTGTCGGATTCCACGAAGACCATGGAGTTGGTGCACCGAAGTCTTATGTGATTGAGTATTATGTTGGTAAGACTGTCCCAACAGCTCCTAAAAACCCTAGTTTTGTTGGTAATGAGGACCATGTCTTTAATGATTCTGCCAACTGGAAACCAGTTACTAATCTAAAAGCCCCTGCTCAACTCAAGGCTGGAGAAATGAACCACTTTAGCTTTGATAAAGTTGAAACCTATGCTATTCGTATTCGCATGGTTAAAGCAGATAACAAGCGTGGAACGTCTATCACAGAGGTACAAATCTTTGCGAAACAAGTTGCGGCAGCCAAACAAGGACAAACAAGAATCCAAGTTGACGGCAAAGACTTAGCAAACTTCAACCCTGATTTGACAGACTACTACCTTGAGTCTGTAGATGGAAAAGTTCCGGCAGTCACAGCAAGTGTTAGCAACAATGGTCTCGCTACCGTCGTTCCAAGCGTTCGTGAAGGTGAGCCAGTTCGTGTCATCGCGAAAGCTGAAAATGGCGACATCTTAGGAGAATACCGTCTGCACTTCACTAAGGATAAGAACTTACTTTCTTATAAACCAGTTGCTGCGGTTAAACAAGCTCGCTTGGTACAAGTAGGTCAAGCACTTGAATTGCCGACTAAGGTTCCAGTTTACTTCACAGGTAAAGACGGCTACGAAACAAAAGACTTGTCAGTTGAATGGGAAGAAGTTCAAGCAGAAAATCTGACAAAAGCAGGTCAATTTACCGTTCGAGGCCATGTCCTTGGTAGTGATCTTGTTGCTGAGTTCACTGTACGAGTGACAGACAAACTAGGCGAAGCTCTTTCAGATAACCCAGAGTATGATGAAGACAGTAACCAGGCCTTTGCTTCAGCCACTAACGATATTGATAGAAACTCCCATGACCGTGTGGATTATCTCAATGACGGAGATCATTCAGAAAATCGTCGTTGGACAAACTGGTCTGCAAGACCGTCTACCAATCCAGAAGTATCAGCAGGCGTAATCTTCCGTGAAAATGGTAAGATTGTAGAACGGACTGTTGCACAAGGAAAAGTTCAGTTCTTTGTAGATAGTGGTACAGATGCACCATCTAAACTTGTTTTGGAACGTTATGTCGGCCCAGACTTTGAAGTGCCTACCTACTATTCAAACTACCAAGCCTACGAATCTGGACATCCATTTAACAATCCAGAAAATTGGGAAGCTGTGCCTTATCGTGCGGATAAAGACATTGCAGCTGGTGATGAAATCAACGTAACATTTAAAGCTATCAAAGCCAAAGCTATGAGATGGCGTATGGAGCGTAAAGCAGATAAGAGCGGTGTTGCGATGATTGAGCTGACCTTCCTTGCACCAAGCGAATTGCCTCAAGAAAGCACTCAATCGAAGATTCTTGTAGATGGAAAAGAACTTGCTGATTTCGCTGAAGATCGTCAAGACTACCAAATCACCTATAAAGGTCAACGGCCAAAAGTCTCAGTTGAAGAAAACAATCAAGTAGCTTCGACTGTGGTAGATAGTGGAGAAGATAGTCTTCCAGTACTTGTTCGCCTCGTTTCAGAAAGTGGAAAACAAGTCAAGGAATACCGTATCCAGTTGACTAAGGAAAAACCAGTTTCTGAGAAGACAGTTGCTGCTGTACAAGAAGATCTTCCAAAACTCGAATTTGTTGAAAAAGATTTGGCATACAAGACAGTTGAGAAAAAAGATTCAACACTGTATCTAGGTGAAACTCGTGTAGAACAAGAAGGAAAAACTGGTAAAGAACGTATCTTTACAGCGATTAATCCTGATGGAAGTAAGGAAGAAAAACTCCGTGAAGTGGTAGAAGCTCCGACAGACCGCATCATCTTGGTTGGAACCAAACCAGTAGCTCAAGAAGCTAAAAAACCACAAGTGTCAGAAAAAGCAGATACAAAACCAATTGATTCAAGTGAAGCTAGTCAAACTAATAAAGCCCAGTTACCAAATACAGGTAGTGCGGCAAGCCAAGCAGCAGTAGCAGCAGGTTTAGCTCTTCTAGGTTTGAGTGCAGGATTAGTAGTTACTAAAGGTAAAAAAGAAGACTAGAAATTTTGATACCTTCTTTATCATTAAAGACCAAAGAAAAACTCTTGTCCTAAATAGAAGATAAAGAGCCTGAGACAAAATAGTTCTCAACCACAAAAAAGCTAGATATTTCCAATTGCGGAACTCTAGCTTTTTAATTTTGAGTCGTTCTCTTATTGTATAGTAGATTGAAACTAGAATAGTACACTTCTACTTCTAAAACATTGTTAGAAATCAATTTGACTGTCCTTATCGATTTGTCCTGTTCTTATTTCATTTCACTATGTTTTAGGAGGTTATTGGCCATAAGTACCAATCCCATGTCAATTCTCACTTGACGCATCCCTCTCAGATTACATCTCTTGTAACCCAAACAAGCCTTTATCTGCCCAAAGACAGGTTCCACATCAATCTTGCGTTGAGCGAAAATCTGTCTACCTTGGGGAGATAAAAGCGCCTGACATTCTTTAACTTTCAAGTTTTGGTAGCCTTCGTTCATATACAGTCCCTTTTGAGGGGCTGATTCAGGTTCGTCGGCGTAGTAAACCTTGATTTCCTGTTGCAAGTCTGTCTGTGTTTTCTGATGTTTGATATGGTGAAAACGATAGCACCAGCCATCAGGATGTGTGTAGCTATCCTCCTTGTTATCATAGTGCCAATTCGCTAAGTTTCTAGCTGACTGTTTATAGCCTCTTTTCTGTTCCTTGTCAAACATGGCATATTTAATCAGAAGGGGAGTGATTTCTTCTTGAAAATAGACCTGTATCTGTTCTTGAAGTTTGGCGGAGAATTTCTCTGTCGTTTTCTTCCACACAAAACTATACTTGTTGGCATTGGCTTCAATCTTAGTTCCGTCAATAAACAGACAATCTAAGGTCACTAACTCTTCCATTTTTAAACGAAGATTGAGGTCGATGAAAAGATCACGAATAAGGTCTTCCATCCCTTCAGCGACTCGAAAACGATTGATGGTGCGATAGCTGACAACCAACTGCCCTGTTAGGTATTGCATAGCCAGATTTTCAATCATCATTTTTTCAATTTTTCGCCCAGAGAAAATCCCTTGTGAATAGGCAAATAGAAGAGCAGATACAAGCATTTTTGGGTGATAAGACGGGCGACCAAAGGCATGATAGAAGGCGTGGAAGTGATAATCCTCCAAGGTATTCACCACTTTTTCAATAGTAAAGACGAGATGGTCTTGTGGCAAGAAGGAACTGATTTCTAGTGGTAAAGTTGTTTGATTTGTGTTATAGTGAATATGCATGGGATAGCCTTTCTAAATGGTTTATTAAGCAATTCTATTTTACCAAGACTATCGCAACCATGCAAAAAAGCAACGGCAAATCCGTTGCTTTTTTTGGAGATAAGAGACTATTGTCTCAGACTCTTTTCTTTGTATAAAATTGTATAGTGTTATTGTCTATACTATTTTGTAGAGAAAGCAAAAATCCCTAGAAAAAAA
>NZ_CAOKTW010000028.1:0-6434 GCF_948472335.1 Streptococcus bouchesdurhonensis
TATGAAAGCCTCTGTCCAACTTGGCCTCAATGAAAATAAATCTCGTAGTGGCCTGACAGGTGGAGATGCTGCCAAATTGGATCACTACATCGAAAACGGAAAAACTCTGTCAGATTATACGATTCTCTCGGCTGCCCGAAATGCCATCGCAGTCAATGAACACAATGCCAAAATGGGCTTGGTCTGTGCCACTCCAACCGCTGGAAGTGCTGGCTGTCTGCCATCCGTTCTCACTGCTGCTATTGAAAAATTAGACCTCAGCCACGAGCAACAATTGGATTTCCTCTTTGCTGCTGGTGCCTTTGGACTAGTCATCGCAAACAATGCCTCCATCTCAGGTGCTGAGGGTGGGTGTCAAGCTGAAGTTGGTTCAGCCTCTGCTATGAGTGCTGCCGCCTTGACTCTGGCTGCAGGTGGAACACCTTATCAGGCCAGTCAAGCTATTGCCTTTGTCATTAAAAATATGCTAGGCCTCATCTGTGACCCTGTTGCAGGTTTGGTCGAAGTTCCCTGTGTCAAACGTAATGCCATGGGAGCTAGCTTTGCTTTCATCGCAGCAGACATGGCCTTGGCAGGTATCGAATCTAAAATCCCTGTGGATGAAGTGATCGATGCCATGTACCAAGTAGGAGCAAGCATGCCAACTGCCTTTCGTGAAACAGCTGAAGGTGGACTCGCTACCACCCCTACTGGTCGTCGCCTCCAAAAAGAAATTTTCGGAGAATAAGCTTATCAAATAGGAGAAACCATGACCTCTATCACAGCGATTTTTTTCGATTTGGATGGAACCCTCGTTGATAGTTCTATCGGGATTCACAATGCCTTTACCTATACCTTTAAAGAGCTGGGGGTGCCTAGCCCTGATGCCAAAACTATTCGTGGTTTTATGGGACCACCTCTCGAAAGTAGTTTTGCGACCTGCCTGTCCAAAGACCAAATTTCTGAAGCCGTGCAGATATATCGTTCTTACTATAAGGCAAAAGGCATCTATGAAGCTCAACTCTTTCCTCAGATTATAGACTTGCTTGAGGAGTTATCGAGCAGTTATCCACTCTACATCACCACGACAAAGGATACATCTACTGCTCAAGACATGGCCAAAAACTTGGAAATCCATCATTTCTTTGATGGCATTTATGGTTCTAGCCCTGAAGCACCCCATAAGGCAGATGTCATTCACCAAGCCTTGCAGACACATCAACTAGCACCAGAACAAGCCATCATCATCGGAGATACCAAGTTTGATATGCTGGGAGCTCGAGAAACAGGTATTCAGAAATTGGCCATCACTTGGGGATTTGGAGAGCAAGCAGATCTACTAAACTATCAACCTGATTATATCGCTCACAAACCCTTAGAAGTTTTGGCGTATTTTCAATAGCATAGACTGGGTAACAATTCCATTTCAGAAGAAAATGAAGTAATACTCAATGAAAATCAAAGAGCAAACTAGGAAACTAGCTGCGGGCTGCTCAAAACACTGTTTTGAGGTTGCAGATAGAACTGACGAAGTCAGCTCAAAACACTGTTTTGAGGTTGTGGATAGAACTGACGAAGTCAGCTCAAAACACTGTTTTGAGGTTGTGGATAGAACTGACGAAGTCAGCTCAAAACACTGTTTTGAGGTTGTGGATAGAACTGACGAAGTCAGTAACCATACCTATGGTAAGGCGACGCTGACGTGGTTTGAAGAGTATTAGGAGAAAAAGAATGAAAGAAATAACCTTTGACGCATTTTACCAGCTTTATCAAAACGACCAACTTTCTTTAGTGGACGTGAGAGAAGTGGATGAATTTGAAGCTCTTCATTTAGAAGGCGCCTACAACCTGCCACTTAGTCAATTGCCTGATACCTATGATCAATTGGACAAGGATCAGTTACATTATGTTATTTGTAAATCTGGAATGAGATCGGCGCGTGCTTGCCAATTCCTATCAGAACAAGGTTATGAGGTTATCAATGTACAAGGTGGTATGACTGCCTTTGAAGAACTGTAAACATTATAATTTTCTCCTACTTGGTGTGGACTGGGTAGGGGAAAGTTATTTTTAGATAATTCTCATTTTTAAGAATCTTGAAAACATTCAATATTTACTTCGTGAAGCTTTTTTCATACTCCTATTCATGATATACTAGGTCAGTATTTTATAAATATGAAGGAGATTTTCATGGCTAAAAAAGGTGCCTTAACAGGTTTACTCCTGTTTGGAATATTTTTTGGTGCGGGGAACTTGATTTTTCCGCCTTCTCTAGGTGCTCTATCTGGAGAACATTTTCTTCCTGCCATCGCAGGTTTTGTCTTTTCAGGTGTCGGTATCGCCGTCTTGACTCTTATTATTGGAACGCTAAATCCTAAAGGATATATCTACGAGATTTCAACAAAGATAGCGCCTTGGTTTGCGACTCTTTACCTCTCAGTTCTTTATTTGTCAATCGGTCCATTCTTTGCTATCCCACGTACTGCTACAACAGCTTACGAAGTAGGGATTAGCCCCCTTTTGTCGGATGCAAATAAAGGTCTTGGTTTGATTGTCTTTACGATTCTGTATTTTGTGGCAGCCTATTTGATTTCGCTTAATCCATCAAAAATCTTAGACCGTATCGGCCGTATTTTAACGCCAGTCTTTGCGATTTTGATCGTTATCTTGGTTGTTCTAGGAGCTTTCAAATACGGTGGAACAAGTCCTCAAGCTGCTTCAGCTGCTTATCAAGCTTCTGCCTTTGGTACAGGTTTCCTAGAAGGTTATAATACCTTGGATGCCCTTGCTTCAGTTGCCTTTAGCGTAATCGCAGTTCAAACCTTGAAACAACTTGGATTTTCAAGTAAGAAAGAATACATTTCAACTATTTGGGTGGTTGGTATCGTTGTTGCCCTTGCCTTCAGCGCTCTTTACATCGGTTTAGGTTTCCTTGGAAATCATTTTCCAGTACCAGCTGAAGCGATGAAGGGTGGAACACCAGGTGTTTACATTTTGTCACAAGCTACTCAAGAAATCTTTGGCTCAACAGCTCAACTCTTCCTTGCAGCTATGGTTACTGTAACCTGCTTCACAACAACAGTTGGACTGATTGTGTCAACAGCTGAGTTCTTTAATGAACGCTTCCCACAAATCAGCTACAAGGTTTATGCGACAGCCTTTACCTTGATTGGATTTGTCATTGCCAATTTGGGTCTTGATGCGATTATCAAGTACTCAATCCCTGTGCTGGTTATTTTGTACCCAATCACGATTGCCATCGTTATGATTGTCATTGTCAACAAATTCGTGGCTCTTTCAAAACCAGGTATGCAGTTGACAATTGCTGTTGTTACAGCTATTGGCATTGCAAGCGTACTAGGAAGCTCCTTTAAGGTTGAATTTTTTGCAAATCTTGTTAGCGTTCTTCCTTTTGCCAAGGCCTCACTCCCATGGTTGGTGCCAGCCATCGTTGGAATCTTGCTCTCATTGGTTCTACCAAACAAGCAAGAAAGTGATGTTTTTGAAATGGAATAATCACTAATACTCTTCGAAAATCAAATTCAAACCGCGTCAACGTCGCCTTGTCGTACTCAAGTACAGCCTGCGGCTAGTTTCCTAGTTTGCTCTTTGATTTTCATTGAGTATAAAATCACTTTTGTAGTCAAGGCTACAGGAGTGATTTTCTTTTTTTATCCGATGATAAATGTGTTATAATAGGTAGCAAAAGAGGTGAAGAAATGAATCAAACAGTAGAATATATCAAAGAACTAACAGCTATTGCATCGCCAACAGGCTTCACTCGTGAGATTTCGGACTATTTAGTCAAAACTTTAGAAGGTTTTGGTTACCAGCCGGTTCGCACAGCCAAGGGCGGTGTTAATGTAACTATTAAAGGTCAAAATGATGAGGAACAACGCTATGTGACTGCCCATGTAGATACGCTGGGTGCTATTGTCCGTGCTGTCAAACCAGACGGCCGTCTCAAATTGGACCGTATTGGTGGTTTTCCTTGGAATATGATTGAAGGAGAAAACTGTACCGTTCATGTAGCTAGCACAGGTCAAAAGGTATCGGGAAGCATTCTCATCCACCAAACTTCTTGCCATGTCTACAAGGATGCAGGAACTGCAGAACGCACGCAAGACAATATGGAAGTGCGTTTGGACGCCAAAGTAACAAATGAAAAAGAAACTCGTGCCTTGGGGATTGAGGTCGGTGATTTTATCAGTTTTGACCCACGAACTGTCGTGACAGAGACAGGTTTTATCAAGTCTCGTCATTTGGACGACAAGGTCAGCGCAGCGATTTTGCTTAATCTGCTTCGCATTTATAAGGAAGAGAAGATTGAATTACCTGTAACAACTCATTTTGCCTTTTCAGTCTTTGAAGAAGTGGGACATGGGGCTAACTCTAATATTCCTGCTCAGGTAGTCGAATATCTGGCTGTTGATATGGGAGCTATGGGAGATGACCAGCAAACAGATGAGTACACAGTGTCCATCTGTGTCAAGGATGCTTCTGGACCTTATCACTATGACTTCCGTCAACATTTGGTTGCCTTGGCGAAAGAACAAGATATTCCATTTAAGCTGGATATCTATCCATTTTATGGTTCTGACGCTTCAGCGGCTATGTCTGCAGGGGCAGAGGTTAAACACGCCCTTCTCGGTGCTGGTATCGAGTCTAGCCATTCTTATGAGCGTACTCATATTGACTCGGTGGTTGCAACAGAGCGTATGGTTGATGCTTATCTGAAGAGCGCATTGGTAGACTAATATGTGCCTGATTTGCCAGAGAATTGAGCTCATCAAGAAGGGAGAAAATCCCTATTTTGTCAAAGAATTAGGAACAGGATATGTAGTCATTGGAGATCACCAGTATTTTGCAGGCTATAGTCTTTTTCTAGCCAAGGAACACGTTACCGAATTGCACCATTTGAAAAAGGAAACAAGACTACGTTTTCTCGAAGAAATGAGTCTAGTCCAAGAGGCAGTTGCCAAGGCCTTTACTGCTGAGAAAATGAATATCGAACTGCTAGGAAATGGCGATGCCCATCTCCACTGGCACCTTTTCCCTAGACGAAGAGGTGACATGAATAGTCACGGTCTCAAGGGGCGTGGTCCAGTTTGGTGGGTTCCTTTTGAAGAAATGACAGCAGAAACCTGCCAAGCAAAACCGGAAGAGATTAAAAGATTATACTCAATGAAAATCAAAGAGCAAACTAGGAAACTAGCCGCAGGCTGTACTTGAGTACGGCAAGGCGACGTTGACGTGGTTTGAATTTGATTTTCGAAGAGTATTAGTCAAACGTTTATCGTCAGAACTAGATAAACTATTAGAAATAAAGGAGTAACAATGAAAAAAAGATACCTTGTCTTGACAGCCTTGCTAGCCTTGACATTGGCAGCTTGTTCACAAGAAAAAACAAAAAATGAAGATGGAGCAGCTAAAACAGAGCAAACAGCTAAAGCTGATGGAACAGTCGGTAGTAATTCTCAAGGAACTGCCCAGAAAAAAGCAGAAGTGGTCAATAAAGGAGACTACTACAGCATCCAAGGGAAATACGATGAAATCATCGTAGCAAATAAACACTATCCATTGTCGAAAGACTACAATCCAGGGGAAAATCCAACAGCCAAGGCAGAGTTGGTCAAACTCATCAAGGCTATGCAAGAGGCAGGTTTCCCGATTAGCGACCATTATAGTGGTTTTAGAAGTTATGAAACTCAGACCAAGCTCTATCAAGATTATGTCAACCAAGATGGGAAGGCAGCAGCTGACCGTTACTCTGCCCGTCCTGGCTATAGCGAACACCAGACAGGCTTGGCCTTTGATGTGATTGGGACTGATGGTGATTTGGTAACAGAAGAAAAAGCAGCCCAATGGCTTTTGGATCATGCAGCTGATTATGGCTTTGTTGTCCGTTATCTCAAAGGTAAGGAAAAGGAAACAGGCTATATGGCTGAAGAATGGCACCTGCGTTATGTCGGAAAAGAAGCAAAAGAAATTGCTGCAAGTGGTCTCAGTTTGGAAGAGTATTACGGCTTTGAAGGCGGAGATTACGTCGATTAAAAAATAAACTTTTCTCTTGCAATTCCAGATAAATAGTGTATAATAGATGGGTATGTGAAAAGCATACTTGTGGGAGGTAAAAATCTCTAATTACCGCCAAAACCACAAAGGAGGATTTAAAAATGGCTAAAAAAGTCGAAAAACTTGTAAAATTGCAAATCCCTGCTGGTAAAGCTACACCAGCTCCACCGGTTGGACCTGCTCTTGGTCAAGCTGGTATCAACATCATGGGATTCACAAAAGAGTTCAACGCTCGTACAGCTGACCAAGCTGGGATGATTATTCCAGTTGTTATCTCAGTTTACGAAGATAAATCATTTACTTTCGTTACGAAAACACCACCAGCTGCTGTTCTTTTGAAAAAAGCTGCAGGTGTTGAAAAAGGATCAAGTACACCTAAT
>NZ_CAOKTW010000029.1:0-5729 GCF_948472335.1 Streptococcus bouchesdurhonensis
AAGTATTTGCGACCTGCATCGATGGAAATGACTTTATTCTTATTCAGTTTTTCAAGTTCGCGTTTAGCATCCTCTTCTTTTTGTGCTTCTGGAGTTAAAGCCAAGTTTTTAATAGCATCTTGAAGGCTTGCGATGGCTTGATCAATCGTATCCTGTTGAGCACGACTGAGGTTGCTATCGAGTGAACGGATGGTTTTTTCAGCTTCTTTGACAGCAGCAAAACTTTCAGCAGTATAGCGGTTAGGGTCTTTTGGTATAGTTTCTAGTGCTTTTTCTGCAGGTTGATAGTTGGCTGCGAAGTATTCAGCGTTGGCATTTGCAAAATGACGCATGAGTTTGAAGAGGCGAGATGGCGAATAACGTGCAGATGGGGTATCGGCCCAAGCAGCTACCATACCACCGATGATTGGGACATCAGCTCCTTCTGTTTTTGGTACAGAAGTGATTGGTGTGTTTTTAATACCATTGAGCCCCTGATCGAGATTGTACCAACCTTGGCCATCAGCGTTTCGTCCAAGAACGTAGTACCAAGCATCGTTGGTATTCAGGATTTGGTGACCTTTTTCAGCTAGTAGTTTAGAAGAAGCAACGTCGTAGCCCCCCCAACCACCAGTCCACATAGAAACGATGATGTCTTTGTCAAAACTACCAAAGCTTGTGTCGCTATTGTAGTAGATACCGTCGTTAAAGGCCATTGGTTTGAGACCGTGAGATTTTACAATACGAGCGAGGTCATTAGCGTAAGAGATGAATTTTTCATATCCTTTTTCAGGGTAGCCTTCATTTGGATAATATTTATCAGCTTGAAGCACACTCCAACCTTTAGCATTTGTCGCATCATTGGCATATTCATCCAAACCAATATTGAAGATTTCAGATTTGTTAGAGAAGTAGTTAGCGTATTTGTCAATCAGCGTTTTTGTAAAATCGACTGCTTGTTTATTATTTAGGTCAACAGTTCGTTCAGATTTTGTACCAAAATAATCAAAGTTAGGATTTTCAATACCAAGTTCTTTCATAGCATGGAGAATAGCATCCATATGTCCAGGACTATTGACAGTTGGAATCACTCCAATTCCCTTATCTTTGGCATAATTAATCAAATCTGTCATCTGACTTTCAGTGAGATGGTTGCCATTTGGATCGTCGTAATAAGCATTGGTTCCATTTTCAATGGCACGTTTGACATCATCACTTGAGTAGGTCTTATCGCCTACTTTCATAGACATATCATCCAGCATGAAACGGAGACCATCATTACCTACCAAGAGATGAAGGTCTGTATAACCATATTCTTTGGCCTTATCGATGATTTCTTTGAGCTGTTCAGGTGAGAAATATTTACGTCCAGCATCAATTGAAACGATTTTTCGTTTAGCTAATTTTTCATTTTCAGTTGCAGCACGTTCCTTCCCTGCCTCTGTTGCTGGTTTGTCAGCCTCTGCTTTTGGTTCATCTTTCTTAGCATCTTTTTCAGCTGGTTTATCCTTGTCAGCTTCTGATTTATCAGTCTTGCCTGTATTCGACTCTTTAGAATCAGCCTCTTTTGATTCTTCCTTTTTAGGGCTAGTTGCCTCTTCCTTTTTATCGGCAGTTTCTTTTTCAGCAGAAGTTGGATTTACCACTTCGGATTTATCACTAGGAGTTGAACTCACTTCCTCTTGTGGTTTTTCCTCTGTTTTTGAAAGACTAGCTACCGTATCAGTAGTTGGAGTTTCTGTTTCTACAGTTTTTGGAGCTTCTGGTTGAAGCTCTGCTTTAGGTGTTTCCTCAGTCCGATTTTCGGATGGTTGAGGGGAATCGGAAACCGTATGGATGGTCGGTTGGTTTTCCGTAGTAGTAGGAGTAACTCCATCAGCTGCAACTGTCTGTGCTTGGAAGGCAAATCCAATTAGGACAGAAGCTGCTCCTACAGCGTATTTACGAATGGAAAAACGTTGTTGTTTTTCTTGTTTCATTGCAAAACCTCCTGATTGTATTTTATATTGATAGCGTTTACATAAAACAACACCCTTATTTTATTTCTTATATTAATAAGAGTCAAGAGGAGGTGATAAAAAACTATAATAAGTATAAAAAAATATAAAATTTAAGCTTAAGATTTCAGATTGGTTGTAAAAGAAACATATATATATTTAGTAGAAATTTTTTAGCCCTATTTCTATAAAATACTCTACAAACTATAGAATCTACTATAAAAGGTAAGCGCTACCTTTTTGGTATGGTATAATAAACATAGAAAAAGCCCAAGCAAGGCTTAGGCTTTCTTCTTAGTGATCACGGTCACATGAAATGAATTTGATTTTGTAGTAATCTGCGCGTTTATATGTTTCGCTGTATGCAAGAACTTGACCAGTAGACTCTAGTTTAGTAGTCTTGGTTTGTAAAACGGTTGGGAATTGTTCATCGACTCCGAGGATTGAAGCCGCATGTTCTGGAGTTGGAAATGCTATTTCATTGATTTCTTCAAAATGTTCATCATTCATGTGAATGTGGTAATCCAATTTGAAACGGTTATAGATAGAGCTATAATATTCAAGATTTGGATAATTTGCGTTGATGTATTGTTCTGGGATGTAAGATGTATGGTAGATGTACACAACACCACCTGTTTCGCGAACGCGTTCAATCTTGTAGTAGAACTGATCTCCGCGTAGTCCAAGTTTTTCTAAGTAGCTTAGTTTATTTCCACGCTCAATAGAAAGGACGGTAACTTTATCATCTTTAGTTTCAAAAACTTCTACATCTGAAAACTCTACGAGTTTGTGTTTGCGTGCGCGTGAAACGAATGTACCCTTTCCTTGTTGACGGACAATATAGCCATCCTT
The DNA here is from genome assembly GCF_948472335.1 of Streptococcus bouchesdurhonensis. The sequence goes on from NZ_CAOKTW010000029.1 coordinate 2,829, forward strand.
GGCAAGGTCGTTTAAAGCGCGAACAACTGTGATAGAACTAACATCATACATTGCAATCAATTCAGCTTCAGTGTAGAATTTATCTCCACTGGCAAATTGACCAGAAATGATTTTGTTCTTTAACTCATCTTTAATATATTGATACTTTGGAATTGCCATATTTTCACCTCGATTTTCCTTCTCCGTTAAAGATTTTACCATAAAACTGGAAAGAATAGTAGCCTTTTGAATAAAAAAATTAGAATAATAGGCTATAAGGTTAATTTACATAGGAATAAATAGAAAAACCTACATTTTTATACATGGTGCTAAAATGTTGTTATGACTATAGATTACAAGATTTTTATAAGTTTTTTGTGTAAAATTTAGTGAAAAATGAAAAAAATTGTGAAAACCTATTGACAAATGTAAGATATTGAGATATATTTACTATATCAACAAATGAAAGCGTAAACTTTATTGTCAGAAGGTAAGAATATGACACGATTTGAGATACGGGATGATTTTTATCTCGATGGAAAATCATTTAAGATTTTATCTGGCGCCATTCATTATTTTAGGGTTCCTCCAGAAGATTGGTATCATTCGCTCTATAACTTGAAGGCTCTTGGTTTTAATACAGTAGAGACTTATGTGGCCTGGAATTTACACGAGCCTCGTGAGGGTGAGTTTCACTTTGAAGGAGCTCTGGATTTGGAGCGATTTCTTCAGACAGCACAAGATTTGGGTCTCTACGCTATCGTTCGTCCCTCTCCCTTCATCTGTGCGGAGTGGGAATTCGGTGGCTTACCAGCTTGGCTTTTAACCAAAGATATGAGGCTTCGTTCCTCAGATCCTGCTTATATTGAAGCTGTCGGTCGCTACTATGACCAGCTCTTGTCACGGTTGGTGCCACATTTGTTGGACAAGGGTGGCAATATCCTTATGATGCAGGTTGAAAATGAGTATGGTTCTTATGGCGAAGATAAGGCTTACCTAAGAGCAATTCGACAGTTGATGGAAGAGCGTGGCGTAACCTGTCCTCTCTTTACATCAGATGGTCCATGGAGAGCTACTCTGAAAGCTGGAACCTTAATCGAAGATGACCTCTTTGTAACAGGAAACTTTGGTTCTAAAGCTCCGTACAACTTTTCACAGATGCAGGAATTCTTTGATGAACATGGCAAGAAATGGCCGCTCATGTGTATGGAGTTCTGGGATGGCTGGTTCAATCGTTGGAAAGAACCGATTATCACACGGGATCCCAAAGAATTGGCAGATGCAGTTCGAGAGGTTTTGGAACAAGGTTCCATCAATCTTTACATGTTCCATGGTGGTACAAACTTTGGCTTCATGAATGGTTGCTCGGCTCGAGGAACCTTGGATTTGCCACAAGTTACATCTTATGATTACGATGCCCTTCTGGATGAAGAAGGAAATCCAACTGCCAAATATCTGGCAGTCAAGAAGATGATGGCAACACATTTTCCAGAGTATCCGCAGTTGGAACCACTCTACAAAGAGAGTATGGAGTTGGATGCTATTCCACTAGTTGAAAAAGTTTCCTTGTTTGAAACTTTGGATAGCTTGTCAAGTCCAGTAGAAAGCCTCTATCCTAAAAAGATGGAGGAGTTGGGACAAAGCTATGGCTATCTACTCTATCGAACAGAAACAAACTGGGATGCAGAAGAAGAAAGACTTCGTATCATTGACGGTCGAGATAGAGCTCAGCTTTATGTCGATGGTCAGTGGGTCGAAACCCAATATCAGACAGAAATTGGGGAAGATATTTTTTATCAAGGTAAAAAGAAAGCGCTATCTAGGTTAGATATCTTGGTAGAAAATATGGGACGTGTCAACTATGGACACAAGTTCTTAGCGGATACGCAACGTAAGGGAATTCGGACAGGGGTTTGTAAGGATTTGCACTTCTTACTAAACTGGAAACACTATCCACTCCCACTAGACAATCCTGAGAAAATTGATTTTTCAAAAGGATGGACAGAAGGACAACCAGCCTTTTATGCTTATGATTTTACAATCCAAGCGCCAAAAGATACTTACTTAGACTTGTCTGAGTTTGGTAAGGGAGTTGCCTTTGTCAATGGGCAGAATCTAGGACGTTTTTGGAACGTCGGCCCGACCCTCTCGCTTTATATCCCTCATAGCTACCTCAAGGAAGGTGCAAACCGCATTATTATCTTTGAGACAGAGGGTGAATATAAAGAAGAGATTCATTTAACTCGAAAACCTACACTAAAACATATAAAGGGGGAAAACTTATGACAATTGTAGGATGCCGTATCGATGGACGTTTGATCCACGGACAAGTAGCCAATCTTTGGGCTGGAAAACTAAATGTTTCACGTATTATGGTTGTAGATGACGAAGTTGTCAACAACGACGTTGAAAAGAGTGGTTTGAAACTAGCGACACCACCAGGTGTGAAATTGAGTATTTTGCCAATTGAGAAAGCGGCAGCCAATATTCTTGCTGGTAAATACGATAGCCAACGTCTCTTTATCGTGGCTCGTAAACCAGACCGCTTCCTTGGTTTGGTAGAAGCAGGTGTACCACTTGAAACCCTTAATGTTGGGAATATGTCTCAAACACCAGAAACTCGCGCTATCACACGTTCTATCAACGTAGTGGACAAGGATGTGGAAGACTTCCACAAACTGGCAGAAAAAGGTGTTAAACTTACTGCTCAAATGGTTCCAAATGATCCAATTTCAGACTTTTTGAGCTTATTAAAATAGGAAAAAATTTTTAGGAGGTCATTGTTATGATACAATGGTGGCAAATTTTACTTCTCACTTTGTACTCAGCTTATCAAATCTGTGATGAGTTGACGATCGTTTCATCTGCAGGTTCCCCTGTATTTGCTGGTTTCATTACTGGTTTAATCATGGGAGATGTGAC
>NZ_CAOKTW010000030.1:0-5268 GCF_948472335.1 Streptococcus bouchesdurhonensis
GGCAGCTCGTATCAAAGAAATCCGTCGTTAATTCGACTAAAACTCTGCTTTTTCAGCAGAGTTTTTATCTAGCTCCCTTAGTTCAATGGATATAACAACTCCCTCCTAAGGAGTAGTTGCAGGTTCGATTCCTGCAGGGGGCATAATAAGAAGCGTAAAGAAACATAAAGAATATTCAAAGTGTTTATTTGTAGGCAATCATCACAATTTAGTTTTTTAAAATAGGTTAGTATTTTTGGAATCTTTGACCAAAGTGTGACCAAAATTTGACCAAAAGTCAATGAATATAGAATAAAGTAGATCAGGAAGCTGGTCTATTTTATTTTGTAGTTATTGAGAAAAAGTGGTTTGTTTTAATTTGACTATTATACACATAATGCGTATAATAGTAAGTGTAAGGAGGTAACGAATATATATGCCACTTACAGGTAAAGAAATGGTGAAACTAGCTCTTGAGAATGGATGGTTTGAAGTTCGTCAAAGAGGAAGTCATCATCATTTTAAGAAAGAGGGTTTTTCTTATCTTGTCACGATTCCAGTTCATGGAAATGAAGATTTGGGAAAGGGATTGGAGAGAAAGATTCTCAAAGATTTAGGATTGTAATTTTTACTTTCCTAAGTCTTTTTACATCAGAGGTAGTAGAATGTTGGGGGTAGTAGAATGTTAAAAACGTATCCAGCTATTTTTCATAAAGAAGGAACAGGATATTGGGTAGAATTTCCAGAATTTGGTGGTGGTACAGAAGGAAAAAATATCGAAGAAGCGATGAAAAATGCTCGAGAAATGCTTGAAAATGTTTTAGCTTCTTATATCGATGAAGGGATGGCGTTGCCTACTCCAAGTGATATTTTAAAGATTGAAGTTTCAGATGGTTTTGTATCAATGATTCAAGTTGATCCTGCGCCTTTTGTGAGAAGTAACAAGGCGATTAGAAAGAACGTGACCGTTCCTGAATGGCTAGTTCGTCTTGCTGATCGAGAAAAGATTAACTATTCAGAAGTTTTGGCACAAGCATTAGAGAAGAAGTTGCAAGTTTAAATTTAAAGACTGTATTTATTAGGGAATAAGTTTGATATGTATTGGTAAAAGTGATACAATAGATATACAAGAAGAAAAGGAGAAATGCTATGTCACAAATTGCTGTAAGAGTAGATGATGAATTGAAAAAAGAAGCGACTGCGATTTTTAATGAGTTGGGGTTGGATATGTCAACTGCTGTGAAGTTATTTTTGAAGCAAAGTGTGTTGACAAGAAGTATTCCTTTTGAAGTTAAACTTGATTCTGAGTAAGGTGAAATAAAAGTGTGGATAGATATAATCTAAAGGGGTTCGGTTATGGTTTATACAATAGATCAGATAAAGGAAAAAATTGTTCCTGTTGCTAAACAATATGATTTATCTAAAATTTATCTATTTGGCTCTTATGCTAGGGGCGAAGCTGATGGGAAAAGTGATGTTGATATTGCTTTGGAGTTAGAGGATGATTCTATATATTTTGATGTATATGGTAGACTTTTGACTATTTTTGATGGTAATATAGATATTCTATTGGTTAGTGATTTACTTTCTCCAAAAACAAACATTGGGAAGTTAGTCAAGAAAAATTTTTTGAATGATAGAGAGGTTATTTATGAGAAGTCAATCTCTTGAAACTGATATAGCATATTTGAAGGATATGGTTTTATATCTTGATAAGGCCGATGCTGTTTTGTATAAAGCAAGAAGATATAATTTACCTTTAGATGATGATATGGTAGTTGATTCTATCGCTATGAATTTAGGACAGGTAGGAGAACAGTTATCGTTAGGCAAATTATCAGAGGAAGTAAAACAGAAGTATTCAGATAGGATAAACTGGACTCAGATAAAAGGTTTTAGAAATTTTATTTATCATAATTATTCTAACTTAAATTTTAAAATTATAGAGGGTATATTGAAGGAATCTGTTCCCAAAACGAAAGAATCTTTACACTCGATTATAAGAGAATTAGAAGGTGAATTATAAAATAGAAAATGAAAGAGAAACTCTAAAAACGTATGGAAGATTTGCTAGAAATCGACAAATTTTATTCCTCAAAAAACGAATACTTCCATAAGAGAAATTATTATTGATGAAGATTTAATATCTGTATTGGATGCATTGAAAGAGGAACAAGATAAGGTTCTTTATAATCGTGAAGAATTAAAGAAATATGATTTGGTCTCTTGTGATAGAAGGTATAAACTTTCTACAAATTATGGATTGAATAAATACTTGAAAGTATTTTTATCCGAACTTGGGATAGGTAGCCAAACCATGATAGCAAAAGCAGGCAGGCATATTTACGGTTTATATTTATTAGACTTCCTGCAAAACTAGAATCCTAGTTCATGATTGATAATACCAACAATCAAATTCATTCGTAAGCCGAAGCGTTTACGATGATTTCGATAGGTTGTTGAAAATATTTTAAACGTTTTCATAGTGAAATGAAATAAGAACAGGACAAATCGATCAGGACAGTCAAATCGATTTCTAACAATATTTTAGAAGTAGATGTGTACTATTCTAGTTTCAATCTACTATACTCTGTCAAAAATATTCTCAACCTTGATTCTCTCCTTAGATAGCGCATGGTTACAGGCTTTATCTTCAGCTGTTAGCAGCTTGAGTTTGCTGGATTTCCTCGGAGTTTGCGCTTGAGGATATAGCTTCATGAGCCCTTGATAAGCACTGTCAGCCAAGATTTTACCAGCTTGTCCGATATTTCTGCGACTCATTTTGAACAACTTCATATCATGACAATAGTTCACAGCGAGCTCCAAAGAAACAATTCTCCCTTGACTTGTGACAATCGCTTAAGCCTTCATAGCGTGGCATTTCTTTTTACCAGAATCATTCTCTAATTGTTTTTTTAGAACGATTGATTTTTACTTCCGTCGCATCAATCATTACCGTGTCCTCAGAACTGAGAGGAGTTCTTGAAATCGTAACACCACTTTGAACAAGAGTTACTTCAACCCATTGACTCCGATGGGTTAAGTTGCTTTCGTGAATACCAAGATCAGCCGCAATTTCTTCATAAGTTCGATATTCTCGCACATATTGAAGTCGCCATAAGAAGGTATTCTAGGCTTAGTTTAGGTTTTCGTCCCCCTTTTGCGTGTTTACCTTGATAATCTCTTTTTAATACAGCTAACATCTCTTCAAAAGTCGTGCACTGAACACCAACCAGGAGCTTAAATCGTGCATCAGTTAGTTGTTCACTTGCTTCATAATCCATAGAACTATTATACCATATATTGTTTCGCAGGAAGTCTAATAATGTTCGAAATTGAATCAGGTTAAAGAGACAACTAAAGGCCACACAAAGGCTTGTCGCATAAAAGACAGCATGGTAGCCAAATTGACCTGCTACTGCAGAACCTGCCATGGGACCAACAACACCTCCCAGATAAAAGAATACCTGATTGAAGGCAAAGACCCTCGAAATGCCGGCTTTGGGAGTCATTTTGCTGAGTAGGGCATTAACCCCGGGAATCAAGGCACCGGTTCCCAATCCAAAGAGGAAACGATAGAGTCCTAGTTGAAGGGGGCTAGAGGCATTGGCACAGAGGAGATAGATGATGACTGAATAAAACTGGGCGACAACCAAGAGACGATGATTGCCCACCTTGTCACCTAGCTTGCCCATGACTCCTGCACTCATCATACTGGAAAAGCCCATACTGGACACAATCAAACCAGAGACAAAAAGAAGATTCTCTGTCTGCCCTAAGTCGCGTACATAAAGAGCCAAAATAGGGCCAATCGATTGAGCTGAAAATTGGATGACAAAACTGGTTAAAAAGAGATTGAGCAAAAGATAGGGATATTTAACCGAGGTAAATAATTCCTTTGTTGGAATAGCCTTTTCCTTGGCTACTGGTTGAAAATCTTCCTTGATAAAGCAAATAGTCAAAATAGCAGCTAAAAATAGAAAACTACCAACCAGTAAGAAAACTGTACGAATGCCAAATAATTCTGCGATAAAGCCACCAATAAAGGGACCAGTTAGAGTGCATGCAACTACGCCTGTAGACAAAGTACCTAAGGCAGAGCCTGATTTCTCCTTGGGAACCTGACTGGCTATCAGTGCCGTTGCATTAGGAACAAAACCTGCAAATACACCGTTTAGTAAACGAAGAAAGATTAACCAATAGATATTTGGGACAAAGGCCAAGCCTCCCATAGTGATAGTCATAGCAAGACCTGCCCGAATCATCATGGGTTTTCGGCCGTATTTGTCAGCAAGAATACCCCAAATAGGAGAAAAGAGCGCCGCGGAAATAGCAGAGACAGAAATTGCTAAGCCTGCATAAAAAGCGACTTGCTGACTCCCTACACCTAGATTTTCCACGAAGATGGGCATAAAAGGTACAACCAAAGAAATACTGGCTCCTGTCAGAAAATTACCAAACCAGGCAATACGCAGATTATCCTTCCAGTTAATCTCTGTCATCTTGCCTACCTCCCTCAAGAAGGATATGCACTTGATTAAGAAGCTGGTTATGATTGCCATTATTATCAAGAACCTGGCTGGCCAAATCTTTCTTTTTTTCTAAAGGCCACTGGGCTGCCAGACGAGACTCAGCTTCATCTTTGGACAACTGGTCCCTTTTCATTAAGCGTTCTACTTGGGCATCTCGGTCCACATAGACCAACCAAGTCTCAGCAAACCAATCGCTGTAGTCCTGCTCAAAAAGTAGGGGAATATCCATGAAGAAAATCTCTTCTGTCTGAGCCAACTGTTCTCTCAAAGTAGCCAGTTCCTCACGGATAATCTCCCCTTGAATTTGATTAGACCATTTTTGCTCTTCAGGATTTGAAAAGATGAGACTAGCTAGGAGAGGGCGATTGAGTTCTCCGTTTTCAAGAATGATTTCTTGCCCAAAGTGCTGTACTAGAGCCTCAAACAGACGACCACCAGGTTTCTGTAGTTGGTGGACGACTGCGTCGGCATCCACTGCTTGAAAGCCTTGCTGTCTTAGAAAATTTGTCACAGTTGACTTACCTGAGGCAATTCCCCCAGTGATTCCGATGATTTTTCCCATCAGTCCCTCCTTTGACAGTTTGGACAAAAGTGGGTTCCACGTCCGCCTAGTTGAATTTTCTCAATGATGGTACCACAGCGTACACATTCTTGACCAGTCTTATCATAGACCTGATGAAAGTCCTGCATGCTTCCATCTTCCCCAAAGGCATTGGTATAAGTCCGAATGGTGGAGCCACCTTTTTCAACAGCCTGG
>NZ_CAOKTW010000031.1:0-4830 GCF_948472335.1 Streptococcus bouchesdurhonensis
TTAGAGCATTTTTGGCTTAGTAATCTGTGTTGAAGGCTCAAAATCTATGGTAAAAAGTAGCTTTGAAAACGTATTGCCTCCAAAGATTTAGTTAAATAATGATTTAACACAAAAAGAAATTATTGAAGTTCTGGAAAGATGTTGTTTCAGTATTGAGAAAAGGTGGGAAAAACTTGCAATTTTCACAGAGAAAGGATTGTTATAAATCTTGCATAGCTCTCTTGCTTCTATATAATAATTTTTGACTTGTTCTTTGCCAAGGAATTATGTTCCACAATTTCCAACGAGAACGAGCAGGGGAGCTAGTTGGTAACTTGTTTGCCTCTCTTTACAGAGTTCGATAGTCTCAAGAGCTTCTTGGATGGCTTCATTATATTTTTCCTTTGATACTAGGTAGTGAGCGTAATTGTAACGAACTCTGATGTAGCCAAATAAAAACTCTTGATGCTCAAAATTTTTTGTCTGATATAACTCCATCAAATGAGAGTAGTTTGCCTCATATTCTTGTTCAAGACCCACTAAGGAATAGAAATTAGATAGAGTATTCAACGCCTTTAAATAAATCAGAGTATTTGAAGAGACTTTTAATAATATATTTTCCAATGAAGAAATTGCCTCACACTTACTGTCATATTGATAGAAGTCAATAATAGCTTTAATCCATTCAAGGTAAGTTCGGTCTTCTAGTGTTAGAAAAGTACTTCGTTCAATCTCTATTCTATAAAGATATTCTAAATTGTCATAATTTCTGTCATCTAATAATCGAGCAGATAATTGCTTGAAATTAGAAAGGTTAGATTTAATTTCAATTTGTTCATTAAAAAAATAATCTAATGGCACTTCGAGTCGTTGGGAGAGTTTGAACAAAAGGTCTGCGGAGGGAATGAAATGCCCTCTCTCAATTTTACTAATCTGGCTTTGTTCACAAATTCCTTCTGCAAGAGTTTGTTGGGAGAGTCTCAACTCTTTTCTTTTCAATCTGAATTTTTCTGCGAGTGTATTCATTAAAGATAATAATCCTTCCTATTTGCTTAATTTCATTATAAAATTTTTAGTTCAAAATAGCAAGTTAAAGGAATAAATAATTCTTTATGGTAATAAACAAAAAAAAAAGTTAAAAATTACATAAAAATACTTGACTAAATAAAATATATCTGTTAGAATAAAAAAGAAAGGGGTTTCATTGCATGAGAAAAAAACGTGGAATTAAAAAATTAGTTACATTTGCATTGCTAGGTGTTTTTATGTTTAGTAATACAATTCCTTACCAACAGTTTATTCAGAAGAATAAACAATTGGAGATTCGAGTGCAATCGCAAAAGAAGTCCAATGGTCTTGATGTTGGGAAGGCTGATTAGTTGATTAAATGATGAAAATACTATTAACTATATAGTATTTCTGTTTTATCTAATTTTTAATTAGAAAGAAGGGATTCCGATGTACTAGGGTATGATTTGTTGATATTTCTAAATGCAGTCATTGTTATTGTTAGATTTTAAGTGAAAGAAATGAGGGCTTTACGATGAAGAAAAGCATAAAAAAAATAATTACAACATCTTTACTTGCACTGACTTTAGCTGGTGCAGGTGGTTCGATTGTTTCAGCTGCAACAGTTTGGTATAAAGGTACTGCAGTTTATTGGGATTATGGTCGTACTGCTGGCCTTTGGAGCTATTCAAATGTTCAGTCTAGTGTTTACGAACACTCAGCAACTGCTAACGGGGCATTCTCAGGCTGGCAATCACCTGGAGTAGAAGCACGTGTTTCTAAATTCATCGGAACTGCTACAGCTGAATGTTACTGGAATTGTAGGTAAGTACCTATGACATACAAAAACATGTTATTAGGTAAAATGAAATACTTAATCCTGTTTTTGATTGCCATCCAGAGTGTCTTACTTGCTCTGGTGGCAATTTTTTTAGCAGGTTTACAGTATCAACAGTCATGGCAGAGTTATAATCATCATTCCGAAACTGTAACAGTTTATCTTCAGAAGTTAACAGAAGAGCAATCACAAGATGTATTTAATTATTTTTTAGAACAGAGTGACTTGTCCATATGGACAAAACGTTCTGAAAGTAGTGATACAGGAGAAGGTCTAAATAGGATTTATATAGACATCCTTGGCAGCTCTGCTGGTTTTTCAGATTTTGAAAGTACGGGTAAAATAGTAGTCTCACAACAACAATTTGCAGATTTATTATCTCATAGTGATAATAGTATGACTATTGGACTTGACAAAGGCTCAAATAATATGCTTTACGAGCTTCCAGATTTATTATTTAGCACACCTGTAGTCATTGAACGATTAGATTATACTTTTCAAAACACTAATACGATCAATGGGATATACCATATCAATGGTCTCCACGATGCTGTCTCAAGAGATAACTTTCTGTTGCATCTTTCAAAGATGTCAGGTATTTCTGTTGAGGATTTGACAAAAGAAAGTTTTGGAAGTAGTACTGATCAGGGAATTTGGGGAATAATACTTGCTATCAGCATCTTAGTAAATGCCTTCATTTTACTGATTCTATTCTTAATCTGTGTTCTTCAATCCTTTAAACATTTCGGAACATTGATTCTTTTAGGATGGGATAGAAAAGAATTATGGTCTGCTTTTTTCAAAAATTCTCTACTATTTTCAATCTACATTATTCCAATTATCTCTTTATGTAGTTGGTTGTTGTCAGGCTGGTCTAGTTTTGGTTTATCATCGTTTATTCTAGTTTTTGCTGGAGTCAGCCTCTCAGTCTTGTTGCTACTATTGATATTCATTATTCCAACGATTATTGTTTATTCGGTTTCTCCATTAGCCGCAATTCATAAACGATTACCAATGAAGCCTTTAATGGTAACCTGCTTGTTATTCTATACCTTGGTAGCTGGTTTGTTAATCGCAGTCAGTTACTCTTTAGATGCTCCAACGAATCAGTTTATTGATAATATGAAAGTATCTAGGGAGTGGAAAAATGTTGAAGATATGTACGTTATCTCCAGCTTTGTTGAGGGAGATGATGTAGGTACATATGCAGGAACTACAAATTCCCTTGAGCGTAGTATGTATAACTTTTACCAGCGTATATCTGAGCTTCCAGGTGTCTATATTGCCCAAGGAAAATTTCTTAATCAGGAGTACCTTGATGCAGTCTATGGGACATACCAACATGTCCCTAAAAAACCATTTTGGTATTTGAAATTCTCCTATAATTACCTGCAAGAGTTAGGTATTCCCCTAAGTGATGAGGAGTTGCTAGAGATGAGGAATGGTACTCGACTTTATCTTCTACCTAACACGCTCAATACAGAAGAACTTGAGGCGATGAAGGCTTATTTACAGGAAAGTGTCACTGTAAAACCGGGAGATTTACAAACTAATTTCACAGAAAATCCGAAATTTATGTTCAAGGTTTACCAACCGTCTCGACCAATATTTACTTGGTCAGATTCCATTTCTTATGGTACAACTAGTGAGAATCCAGTTATTTTTGTCTCAACACCAGAGAATCTATATTTCATGGAGTCGGCAAACTTAGTTGTCAGCGGCTATAATGGTCTTTTGAAGATTCGTGATAGGGAAACAATGGAACAGGTAGTGTCCGTTTTAGAAACAGAATTTCCAGATTTAACGGATAATCGGTTGAGTTTTACAACTGTCAAGAACTTTATCAATGGTCTTCAAAAAGATCTGAGTTATACATTTTATCTTTTCGGCACGATTATAGCGATTATCATCATTACGATGATGGCTATTTTCTGGAGTTTTGTCTTAATGTACCGCTTGTTATTTGAAGAAAAATTGTATGTTCAATACTTTATGGGATTCTCACCATGGAAAAGATATATTGGTGTGGTTTCTCTCATTATTAGTTTTTCTGTGATGGAACTAATCGTTTCTATCTTGGTGGGTTCTAAGTTGGGAATAGTCATGACACTAGCTACATTTGCTTTTCAGATAATGCTTCTTTACTTCAGTTTGTTCCGTAAAGAAGGAGAGAGTATCATACAATCATTTAAGGAGTAATCTCATGTCTAGAATTTCAGTACAAAATGTATCAAAACAATTTGGTTCAAGAGAAATTTTCAAAGACTTAAGCTTTGATATTGAGGAAAATGAATTTGTAGCTTTAGTAGGACCTTCTGGTTCTGGAAAATCGACTATCCTCAATATGATTGGACTATTGGATACTGTTGACAGTGGTAAAATCCTAATCAACGGAAAAGTTTTGCCTAAGGTAAATTCGCAATCAGCAGTTCATTATCGAAGGAATGTCATCAACTATCTTTTTCAATCCAATGCACTCATTTCTACATCTAGTGTGAAAGATAACCTGATGCTTGCCATGACTTTTTCGAATTTCTCTAGACAGGAGAAAGAGCAGAGAATCAAGGAAACGCTAGAATTTGTTGGTCTACAAAATCGGTTAAATAGTAAAGTCAATGAATTATCGGGAGGTGAACAGCAGAGAATTGCGATTGTGAGAGCTATTTTAAAGCCCGGAGATATTGTCCTAGCAGATGAACCAACCGGATCGTTAGATCCTGAAATGTCTCAAAAAGCATTCGATTTGATTCGAACTTTGAGAGATCAATTTGGTAAAACAATTTTGATTGTTACGCATAACATGGAGCAAGCACGGCAATGTGATAGGATCATTTCACTGGAGTAGGTTCTTGTAAATTAACTCAAGCATTATTAGCACTTGATACGGTTACTTCTGAACCCGTTTCAAAAGAAAACTATCTTTATTCCATGTTATTTTGAGAAAGATATTGTGAAAGTCAAAGATGATGATGAAGTTGAGTGGCATTTGTTAGAATTTCAAAAAT
>NZ_CAOKTW010000032.1:0-4674 GCF_948472335.1 Streptococcus bouchesdurhonensis
TGGTCTATTTGACAACAAGGAACCTAGGTCGTTAGTCTTTGGTTTGTCGGTCAGCTGAACAAAGTTCAGACTGAACCGCCTTAACCAGTCTAACTTGACCTAGCTTATTGTCAAATAGCTTTCACGGCATAAATCGCTCAGATACTCCGCCCTTTTGTAGGCTCATGTCTTTTCCTAGACAGTTCTCGTGTCTCTCTTAAGTTTTCTAAACGCTTATTGAGGCTGGTTACTTCTTTTTCTGTTATGACTTCAGAAAGGTCATCTAAGAGATTTTTAGAAACTTTCAACTCCCTGTTTTCTAGCTTTAATGCTTTGTTTTCAGTCTCTAATTGCTGATTTTTCCATTCTGCATGAGATAGGCTATTTTCAAGCCTACTCTTTGCTTCTTTCATGCCTGCTAGTGCATTTCTAAGTAACTCATTTTGATTGACCGCCTGCTCCAGCTTCTCTACAACATCAGACACAAACGTCTTCAGTCGTCCAACAAAATCCGAAGTAAAATTAAAGCCATCGCCAAACAGTTTAGGAGTAGCATTTTCTAATTCTTCCTGCAACTCTTTGGCAACTCGACGTCTATCTAAATCTCTATACGAAATTTTCGATAAGTTACTTGATTGTTCCACCAAAAGTTGCGTTTTTTCTCTATGAGCTCTCTCCAGACGAACCACATCATCGCTCAGACGCTTAGAATCGCTTTTTAACCCCTTTATTTCCTCCTGACGACTATTTACCTCAGAATTTAACTCAGATAGCTCTGAGAGCCTCTCAGAAGCCTCAGAATCGATTTTACCGTATTCGTCAATCTTTTTCTCAAGGACACCCTCTAAACGTCCTAAATCTGCCCTTAAATCGTTTCTATGAGTGTCTAGCCATTTGAAACGCTCTTCCAACGTCGCTTCTCGGATGTTAAATGTCACGTCTGAATCTGCAAACAAAGAACCTATGTCCTCATAATCTTGAATTTCTGACATTGTTGCAGGTCTACGTTCTTCCGTATGCCAATATTTTGGCGCTCCTAAATCTAGCAATTCCTGATTAAGAGCTTCACGCCCCATTTTTTCCTTGTAGTCCGCCACACTCAAATGCTGTTCTTTGCTATCTCGCTTTCCACGTTGCAACTCAAAACCATGCTCATTCATGTACTTTGGCAAATCTTCCTGAATATGCTTTAGCTCCTCACGGTTAAACATAACCTTTGATGACAGCTTACCATTTCTCATTGGCACAATCCCTAAGTGCATGTGTGGGGTACTCTCATCAAGATGTACACTGGCATAAGCAACGTTGGTTTCTCCGTAATTCTCCGCGAAGTAGTTTTTAGCCGTTTCAAAAAATTTTCTCGTCTGCTCCTGGCCCAACTTTTCAAAAAAATCTTTATCTGACGTAATAATCCATTCATCACACAAAACAGCGTCTTTCCGTATCCCACGTTTAGAACTCTTGTTCTCGTTCACATAGTCCTTAATTTGCCGTTCATACGACACAGAGCGGTCACGATCCGTCAACTCATAGTTGAGGTGTGACCTGCTCGTGTCGATGTCTTTGTTTGAGTGCTTTTCAAAAATCCGTTCATTGTGCTTATATGCGCCACCCAAATTCCCAACTTTCATTTTCTGCATTCTCGCAACCATGTAGCTCATAACTTTTACCTCCTCAGGTGGGTCATTCGAGTAGCGAATGACAGACGAGCCGGCAAGCCTATTGCTCGTCTATTGTGATAACATTCTAGCTAGAATTTTAGCACAAATTTCGGCTAACTTCCATGTAAAGTATAACGTACTATACTTTACTTCGTAAAAGTGCGTTCTCCGAAGGCTCTTGCAGAGAGCTAGTCCGCCCACTTTATGCCAGGGAGAACTACAAAAAAAGCCCTCGAATCGCAAGGGCATTTTTTGAAAAATTGGGCGGCTTCGCTATTGTCCGACCAAAAAATCAAAGTAAACATAGTTGAGAAAATTATCTCCATAGGAAACATTGATACTATCAACTCCACACATCCTACATAGACAGTTTCCATTATATTTTTTAATATTCTTCAAAACTATATCTTATACAAATTATTTAATCTTTCTAACTCTAATACATTCATACATACTTCTACTCCAGTAACTCCCCCCTTACTATGAATAACCCCACAAGAAAACACAATCCTCTCCTTACTCAAAATATTTGACAACACTACTAATGATTCTAAAATATAATCCTTTATAATAATAAAACTATTATTTTCATCCTTAGCAAACTCTATAAATCCAATATCCTTACACCTATCACCAAGATGAAACCTAAGTGATTTCAAAAAATAATCAAAAAAAACATCACCCTTCATAGAAAACCCTTTCATTTTTAAAAATATTCTGATATAATCATACAAAAAATAAAGGAGAACTACCATGAAAAAACTTATTTTATTTATAACTACCTTTCTCACTCTTCTTTCATTTACTGTTACAACATATGCCGAAACTCCAAAAGCAAACCAAATCACCCCATATTCTACTGCAACTGGAAATGGTGGAGTTTCCAAAATAGAAATTTATGATAACCGAAGTAGAGCATGGTGGTACGCACGACCTTATACTAAAAGCTCTTATCAATTCTCTGGAGGAGTTCGTATTACATTAACAAATGGCCGTACCTTATATTACCCGGTAAGCGGTCAAGGTAGGGCAGGACAATCAGTTAGTGGTTCAATATATGTAAGCGGAAAAATAAAAAGAGTAACTTTTACAGGTGTAGCTTACGGCCCTGGTGGAATACAAATAGCACTTCCTCAATCAGAAACAAATAATTACAGTAGTGGTGGTTCAGGGATGAGCATACCGAACCCTGAAATTCTATACGAAGAATAATTCACTAACAAGAAAGAGACTGGGACAATTTTGTCCCAGTCTCTTTAAATTTCATCAACATCGAGCTGCTTTTTCATCTCAATAGCATCTTTTTACTCATAAATTAGATATAAACAAGTGTTTTCCATGACAGTTACAACCATTTGAACCATACTTAGATTTTTGAACAGTGCTTAATCTAAAAAATCATAAATATCTGTCTGTCGACTTCTTTCTTCAGCTTGCTTGATTATCTCTGCAGTTGGTACTTGTCGATTATCAGTAATCTGCATTTCATAGCCTATGACCTTTCGGCCATTTTTAACTACGTTTAGATAAACATCTACCCCTAATTTTTTCTCTAGCTCTTCTGCCCCAACTTTCAGACAGTTCCTTGCAAAGATTGCAGGGGGCATTCTTCTCTCTTCCCCTAAAAACCAATCTTGCCAATCGTCTAAATCTCCTTGAATGGTTGTGACACGTTGATTTTTAAAGCGATTTGCTTCCCACAATTTCATCAAAATAATGGCATACTTTGATTTGATTTGAGCTAACTCTGCCAATTTGAACGAGAAGAACTGGCTACGTAAAGCAAATACGTAAGGCGCAGCATCTTCTGAAAAGATAAATTCCACTTCGCCATTAGCTAAGAATTTAATTTTTCTAAATAACTGGGTCATCAATATCCCTTTAACGCCATTCTCAACGATTGGCAGATATAACGCAGTGTTTTCGTTTAGGGCTTTAAAGCCACGTGCCACACGCTCATAGTTTTTCCCTGAAGCGTTCAATCCAAAGTGCTTCAGCACCTCTTTTGCATTTGTCGTAAATGTATCTGTTGCAGTGCTTTCTTTGGTCACATAGCTAAAACAATAGTCCAGTAGCTTATGTTCAAAGGCTTTTAAATTCCCAAAGGCTTTGGCTAGGTCATTCGCTTGTACTACTAGATAATCTTGTCTAGACATCAAGCCCTCAAACGCATTTTCTGACTTCCCTTTTTTCATGGCTTAACCTCACGTACTTTTTTGTCATAAATGATTATATAATATTACATGACAAACTTCAAGTAATTTATTACTTCTTTGTCATGTATCACGTACTTTTTTGTCATGTATCACGTACTTTTTTGTCATGTATCACGTACTTTTTTGTCATGTATCACGTACTTTTTTGTCACTTATCTCCTCGCAAACCCTTGATAATACTGACTTTTTGACACCCCCAAAGTATATATAAAGTAAGTTATAAAGTAAGTATGAAAGTAACTCCTTTAGAAAAAATCCTTCATTTTTTTTTAATTTTTCAAAAAAAAAGACCCTATCGGGCCAATCTCTTAAAAATGCATCCGGGGTCTTTACAGCTCGAAGCTGAAGGCAGTCCCACACCCGACACAAAATAGTGCCCTTTGAGCTATCCGTTTCCAGTTGCCCGACCTATAAAGAGATTCACGCCACCGACCGTATCGCTGAGGCGCCTCAATTTGATTATATCACAAATGTCTATTTTTGACACCCATTATAAAACTATGTTATAATTTAATCAACAACAAGAGTAGTGAGTTCATCACGCTAAACGAAAAGCACCCTGTCCGCCAAGACTTAGGGTGCTTTTTTGCGCTAGCTACAACACACTAGCGTTCGTGAAAAGTGACACTATTTCTCGTTGTCATCGAAGCGCTTTTCAATCCACTTCATCCCATAGGCTTTCCCCAACTCGTACGCTAAGGGCAACACTACTCGGACAACAACAAGAAGAGTAATGAGTTCTAACAAGCTAAACACCTCCTTTCGAAGGCTTAGTGCCAGAATATTGCTATTATACCATGTCCGCTTGCTTTATTCCA
>NZ_CAOKTW010000033.1:0-4271 GCF_948472335.1 Streptococcus bouchesdurhonensis
GGCAGCCGAAGATGGAAGCATTGCAGTTGATGTGTATACCGTGTTAAGCTACGGAACAAAGATTAGTGAAGTGTCAAAAAACATTCAAGAGCGTGTTGCCTTTAGCTTGGAAAACCAGCTTGGAATTACTGCTCAGACTGTAAATGTCTACATTCAAAATATCAAAGTTGTAGGAGAATAACCGTGTCAAAAATTACTACTAGCTTATTTCAAGAAATGGTGCAGGCTGCATCAACTCGCTTGAATAAGCAAGCTGAATATGTCAATTCATTAAACGTCTTCCCTGTTCCAGATGGAGATACTGGAACAAACATGGGGATGACCATCGAAAATGGAGCTAAAGAAGTTGCAGACAAGCCAGCTTCTACAGTTGGAGAGGTAGCGAGCATTCTTGCTAAAGGGCTTTTGATGGGTGCGCGTGGGAACTCAGGAGTTATTATGTCTCAGCTTTTCCGTGGATTTTCACAAGCCATCAAGGATAAAGACGAGTTAACAGGTCAAGACTTGGCCCTTGCCTTCCAATCAGGTGTTGAAGTTGCCTATAAGGCAGTGATGAAACCAGTTGAAGGAACGATTTTGACAGTTTCTCGTGGGGCTGCTATCGGTGCTAAGAAAAAAGCTGAGCAAACAGATGATGCTGTTGAAGTCATGCGCGCAGCCTTGGAAGGTGCTAAAACAGCTCTAACTAAAACGCCAGACATGCTTCCAGTATTGAAGGAAGTTGGCGTTGTGGACTCAGGTGGTCAAGGATTGGTCTTTATCTACGAAGGTTTCCTTTCTGCCCTTACTGGTGAATATATTGCATCTGAGGACTTTGTAGCGACTCCTGCCAATATGAGTGAAATGATCAATGCAGAGCACCACAAGTCTGTGGCTGGTCATGTGGCGACTGAGGATATCAACTTTGGTTACTGTACTGAAATCATGGTAGCTCTTAAGCAAGGTCCAACCTATGCCAAAGATTTTGACTACGATGAATTCCGTAACTACTTGAATGAACTTGGAGATTCTCTCCTCGTTGTCAATGATGATGAAATCGTCAAAGTCCATGTCCATACAGAAGATCCAGGACTTGTCATGCAAGAAGGTCTAAAATATGGTAGCTTGGTCAAGGTAAAAGTTGACAATATGCGTAACCAACACGAAGCACAGATTGAGAAAGAAACTGCCCAAGTTAGCAAGCCAGCTGAAGAAAAAGAGTATGCTTTGATTGCTGTGGTGGCTGGTAAAGGTCTAGCAGATATCTTCCGTTCTCAAGGTGTGGATTATGTTATCGAAGGCGGTCAAACCATGAACCCTTCAACAGAAGACTTTATCAAGGCTGTTGAACAGGTCAATGCCCGTAACATCATCTTCCTGCCAAATAACAAGAATATCTTCATGGCAGCTCAATCTGCGGCAGAAGTTTTGGAGCAACCAGCAGTAGTGGTAGAGGCTCGCACTCTTCCTCAAGGTTTGACAAGTCTTCTTGCCTTTGATTCAAGCAAGTCCATTGAAGAAAACCAAGAGCGTATGACAGCTGCTCTTAGCGATGTCGTTAGCGGAAGCGTCACAACAGCCGTGCGTGATACAACGATCGATGGTTTAGAAATCCATGAAAACGATAATCTAGGTATGGTGGATGGGAAAATCCTCGTGTCAAACCCTGACATGCACCAAACCTTGGCAGAAACTTTGAAACATATGTTGGATGAAGACAGTGAAATCGTAACCTTCTATGTCGGTGAAGACGGAAGCGAAGAACTTGCCAATGAAATCGCTCAAGAAATCGCAGAAGAATTTGAGGATCTTGAAGTTGAAATCCACCAAGGTCAACAACCTGTTTACCCCTATCTATTTAGTGTGGAATAAGAGCCGATTAATGAAGGACTGAGAAATCAGTTCTTTTTTCTTTTTTAGTAAATGAAAACGGTATCTTTTTAATAAAAACAAAAATAACATTCATAAATAAACGTTAAAATAGAAAATTCAGAAAATTTCTTCTTTTCTCTTGAAAATTTTTTAAAAAATGGTATGATAGTAACAAGTTATTTTTAAGAGGAAAGAAAGGGAAACAATGGAGAAAATCAGTTTAGAATCTCCTAAGACGGGTTCGGACCTAGTTTTGGAAACACTTCGTGATTTAGGAATTGATACCATCTTTGGTTATCCTGGTGGTGCAGTCTTGCCTTTTTATGATGCGATATATAATTTTAAAGGTATTCACCACATTCTAGGACGCCATGAGCAAGGTTGTCTGCATGAAGCTGAAGGTTATGCTAAATCAACTGGAAAGTTGGGTGTTGCCGTCGTTACTAGCGGACCGGGAGCAACAAATGCCATTACAGGGATTGCGGATGCCATGAGCGATAGTGTTCCCCTTTTGGTCTTTACAGGTCAGGTAGGGCGAGCAGGGATTGGGAAGGATGCCTTTCAGGAGGCAGACATCGTGGGAATTACCATGCCAATCACTAAGTACAATTACCAAGTTCGTGAGACAGCTGATATTCCGCGTATCATCACGGAAGCTGTCCATATCGCGACTACAGGCCGTCCAGGGCCAGTCGTCATTGACCTACCTAAAGACGTATCTGCTTTAGAAACAGACTTCATTTATTCACCAGAAGTGAACCTACCAAGCTATCAGCCGACTCTTGAACCAAATGATATGCAAATCAAGAAAATCTTGAAGCAATTGTCCAAGGCTAAAAAGCCAGTCTTGTTAGCTGGTGGTGGAATTAGTTATGCTGAGGCTGCGGCAGAATTAAATGAATTTGCAGAACGCTATCAAATTCCAGTCGTAACAACTCTCTTAGGTCAAGGAACAATTGCAACGACTCACCCACTCTTCCTTGGAATGGGGGGGATGCACGGTTCTTTCGCAGCGAATATTGCCATGACAGAGACGGACTTTATGATTAGTATTGGCTCTCGTTTTGATGACCGTTTGACAGGAAATCCAAAGACTTTTGCTAAGAATTCTAAGGTTGCCCATATTGATATTGACCCAGCCGAGATTGGCAAGATTATCAGTGCAGATATTCCTGTAGTTGGAGATGCTAAGAAAGCCTTGCAAATGTTGCTAGCAGAACCGACAGTTCATAACAATACTGAGAAATGGATTGAGAAAGTTACTAAAGACAAGAACCGTGTTCGTTCTTATGATAAGAAAGAGCGTGTGGTTCAACCGCAAGCAGTTATTGAACGCATTGGTGAATTGACGAATGGAGATGCCATTGTGGTAACAGATGTTGGTCAACACCAAATGTGGACAGCCCAGTATTATCCCTACCAAAATGAACGTCAGTTAGTGACTTCAGGTGGTTTAGGAACCATGGGATTCGGAATTCCAGCAGCAATCGGGGCTAAAATTGCTAACCCAGATAAGGAAGTAGTCTTGTTTGTTGGGGATGGTGGTTTCCAAATGACCAACCAGGAGTTGGCTATTTTGAATATTTACAAAGTGCCAATCAAGGTGGTTATGCTGAACAATCATTCACTTGGAATGGTTCGCCAGTGGCAGGAATCCTTCTATGAAGGAAGAACATCAGAGTCGGTCTTTGATACCCTTCCTGATTTCCAATTGATGGCGCAGGCTTATGGTATTAAAAACTATAAGTTTGACAATCCTGAGACCTTGGCTCAAGACCTTGAAGTCATCACTGAGCATGTTCCTATGCTAATTGAGGTAGATATTTCTCGTAAGGAACAGGTGTTACCAATGGTACCGGCTGGTAAGAGTAATCATGAGATGTTGGGGGTGAAGTTCCATGCGTAGAATGTTAACAGCAAAACTACAAAATCGTTCAGGAGTCCTCAATCGCTTTACAGGTGTCTTATCTCGTCGTCAGGTTAATATTGAAAGCATCTCTGTTGGAGCAACAGAAGATCCGAATGTATCGCGTATCACCATTATTATTGATGTTGCTTCTCATGATGAAGTGGAGCAAATTATCAAGCAACTCAATCGTCAGATTGATGTGATTCGCATTCGTGATATTACAGACAAGCCTCATTTGGAGCGCGAGGTGATTTTGGTTAAGATGTCAGCGCCAGCTGAGAAGCGAGCTGAGATTCTAGCGATTATTCAACCTTTCCGTGCAACAGTGGTAGACGTAGCGCCAAGCTCGATTACCATTCAGATGACAGGAAATGCTGAAAAGAGTGAAGCTCTATTACGAGTCATTCGACCGTACGGTATTCGCAATATTGCTCGAACGGGTGCAACTGGATTTACCCGTGACTAAAAATCCAACTTAAATTTGTTAAACCAGCCTAAAAGGCAATAAATG
>NZ_CAOKTW010000034.1:0-3921 GCF_948472335.1 Streptococcus bouchesdurhonensis
ATCTTTAGCCACTGGGTTAACTGCTGCTACTGCGGCAATTCCGTCTGCTTCCGCTTTGTCTACGCCTGCTTGGTCGCTTGCTGCGTCAATAGCTTGGGTAGCTTTGTCCGCTGCTTGCTTAGCTTGAGCTTTCGCTGCTGCTTTTTCTGCATCTGAAAGGTTAGCGTTCGCATCAATCTCGGCTTCTTTTTCCTTAAGCTTAGCTGCTACTGCTTCCTTAGCTTTGTCCTTAGCCACTGGATTAACTGCTGCTACTGCGGCAATTCCGTCTGCTTGCGCTTTGTCCACGCCTGCTTGGTCGCTTGCTGCGTCAATAGCTTGGATAGCTTTGTCCGCTGCCGCTTTAGCTTGTTCCTTAGCCGCTGCTTTTTCTGCATCTGAAAGGTTAGCGTTAGCATCAATCTCGGCTTCTTTTTCCTTAAGCTTAGCTGCTACTGCTTCCTTAGCTTTGTCCTTAGCCACTGGATTAACTGCTGCTACTGCGGCAATTCCGTCTGCTTGCGCTTTGTCCACGCCTGCTTGGTCGCTTGCTGCGTCAATAGCTTGGGTAGCTTTGTCCGCTGCCGCTTTAGCTTGTTCCTTAGCCGCTGCTTTTTCTGCATCTGAAAGGTTAGCATTCGCATCAATCTCGGCTTCTTTTTCCTTAAGCTTAGCTGCTACTGCTTCCTTAGCTTTGTCCTTAGCCACTGGATTAACTGCTGCTACTGCGGCAATTCCGTCTGCTTGCGCTTTGTCCACGCCTGCTTGGTCGCTTGCTGCATCAATGGCTTGGGTAGCTTTGTCCGCTGCTTGCTTAGCTTGAGCTTTCGCTGCTGCTTTTTCTGCATCTGAAAGGTTAGCGTTCGCATCAATCTCTGCTTCTTTTTCTTTAAGTTTAGCCGCTACTGCTTGCTTAGCTTTGTCCTTAGCTTTATCTTTAGCCACTGGGTTAACTGCTGCTACTGCGGCAATTCCGTCTGCTTCCGCTTTGTCTACGCCTGCTTGGTCGCTTGCTGCGTCAATAGCTTGGGTAGCTTTGTCCGCTGCTTGCTTAGCTTGAGCTTTCGCTGCTGCTTTTTCTGCATCTGAAAGGTTAGCGTTCGCATCAATCTCGGCTTCTTTTTCCTTAAGCTTAGCTGCTACTGCTTCCTTAGCTTTGTCCTTAGCCACTGGATTAACTGCTGCTACTGCGGCAATTCCGTCTGCTTGCGCTTTGTCCACGCCTGCTTGGTCGCTTGCTGCGTCAATAGCTTGGATAGCTTTGTCCGCTGCCGCTTTAGCTTGTTCCTTAGCCGCTGCTTTTTCTGCATCTGAAAGGTTAGCGTTCGCATCAATCTCGGCTTCTTTTTCCTTAAGCTTAGCTGCTACTGCTTCCTTAGCTTTGTCCTTAGCCACTGGATTAACTGCTGCTACTGCGGCAATTCCGTCTGCTTGCGCTTTGTCCACGCCTGCTTGGTCGCTTGCTGCGTCAATAGCTTGGGTAGCTTTGTCCGCTGCCGCTTTAGCTTGTTCCTTAGCCGCTGCTTTTTCTGCATCTGAAAGGTTAGCATTCGCATCAATCTCGGCTTCTTTTTCCTTAAGCTTAGCTGCTACTGCTTCCTTAGCTTTGTCCTTAGCCACTGGATTAACTGCTGCTACTGCGGCAATTCCGTCTGCTTGCGCTTTGTCCACGCCTGCTTGGTCGCTTGCTGCGTCAATAGCTTGGATAGCTTTGTCCGCTGCCGCTTTAGCTTGTTCCTTAGCCGCTGCTTTTTCTGCATCTGAAAGGTTAGCGTTCGCATCAATCTCGGCTTCTTTTTCCTTAAGCTTAGCTGCTACTGCTTCCTTAGCTTTGTCCTTAGCCACTGGATTAACTGCTGCTACTGCGGCAATTCCGTCTGCTTGCGCTTTGTCCACGCCTGCTTGGTCGCTTGCTGCGTCAATAGCTTGGGTAGCTTGTCCGCTGCCGCTTTAGCTTGTTCCTTAGCCGCTGCTTTTTCTGCATCTGAAAGGTTAGCATTCGCATCAATCTCGGCTTCTTTTTCCTTAAGCTTAGCTGCTACTGCTTCCTTAGCCTTGTCCTTAGCTTTGTCTTTAGCCACTGGGTTAACTGCTGCTACTGCGGCAATTCCGTCTGCTTCCGCTTTGTCTACGCCTGCTTGGTCGCTTGCTGCATCAATGGCTTGGGTAGCTTTGTCCGCTGCTTGCTTAGCTTGAGCTTTCGCTGCTGCTTTTTCTGCATCTGAAAGGTTAGCGTTCGCATCAATCTCTGCTTCTTTTTCTTTAAGTTTAGCCGCTACTGCTTGCTTAGCTTTGTCCTTAGCTTTGTCCTTAGCCACTGGGTTAACTGCTGCTACTGCGGCAATTCCGTCTGCTTCCGCTTTGTCTACGCCTGCTTGGTCGCTTGCTGCGTCAATAGCTTGGGTAGCTTTGTCTGCTGCTTGCTTAGCTTGAGCTTTCGCTGCTGCTTTTTCTGCATCTGAAAGGTTAGCGTTCGCATCAATCTCTGCTTCTTTTTCTGCAAGCTTAGCTGCTACTGCTTCCTTAGCTTTATCTTTAGCCACTGGGTTAACTGCTGCTACTGCGGCAATTCCGTCTGCTTCCGCTTTGTCTACGCCTGCTTGGTCGCTTGCTGCATCAATGGCTTGGGTAGCTTTGTCCGCTGCTTGCTTAGCTTGAGCTTTCGCTGCTGCTTTTTCTGCATCTGAAAGGTTAGCGTTCGCATCAATCTCTGCTGCTTTTTCTGCAAGCTTAGCCGCTACTGCTTCCTTAGCTTTGTCTTTAGCTTTATCTTTAGCCACTGGGTTAACTGCTGCTACTGCGGCAATTCCGTCTGCTTCCGCTTTGTCTACGCCTGCTTGGTCGCTTGCTGCATCAATGGCTTGGGTAGCTTTGTCCGCTGCTTGCTTAGCTTGAGCTTTCGCTGCTGCTTTTTCTGCATCTGAAAGGTTAGCGTTCGCATCAATCTCTGCTTCTTTTTCCTTAAGCTTAGCTGCTACTGCTTCCTTAGCCTTGTCCTTAGCTTTGTCTTTAGCCACTGGGTTAACTGCTGCTACTGCGGCAATTCCGTCTGCTTCCGCTTTGTCTACGCCTGCTTGGTCGCTTGCTGCATCAATGGCTTGGGTAGCTTTGTCCGCTGCTTGCTTAGCTTGAGCTTTCGCTGCTGCTTTTTCTGCATCTGAAAGGTTAGCGTTCGCATCAATCTCTGCTTCTTTTTCTTTAAGTTTAGCCGCTACTGCTTGCTTAGCTTTGTCCTTAGCTTTGTCCTTAGCCACTGGGTTAACTGCTGCTACTGCGGCAATTCCGTCTGCTTCCGCTTTGTCTACGCCTGCTTGGTCGCTTGCTGCGTCAATAGCTTGGGTAGCTTTGTCTGCTGCTTGCTTAGCTTGAGCTTTCGCTGCTGCTTTTTCTGCATCTGAAAGGTTAGCGTTCGCATCAATCTCTGCTTCTTTTTCTGCAAGCTTAGCTGCTACTGCTTCCTTAGCTTTATCTTTAGCCACTGGGTTAACTGCTGCTACTGCGGCAATTCCGTCTGCTTCCGCTTTGTCTACGCCTGCTTGGTCGCTTGCTGCATCAATGGCTTGGGTAGCTTTGTCCGCTGCTTGCTTAGCTTGAGCTTTCGCTGCTGCTTTTTCTGCATCTGAAAGGTTAGCGTTCGCATCAATCTCTGCTGCTTTTTCTGCAAGCTTAGCCGCTACTGCTTCCTTAGCTTTGTCTTTAGCTTTATCTTTAGCCACTGGGTTAACTGCTGCTACTGCGGCAATTCCGTCTGCTTCCGCTTTGTCTACGCCTGCTTGGTCGCTTGCTGCATCAATGGCTTGGGTAGCTTTGTCCGCTGCTTGCTTAGCTTGAGCTTTCGCTGCTGCTTTTTCTGCATCTGAAAGGTTAGCGTTCGCATCAATCTCTGCTTCTTTTTCCTTAAGCTTAGCTGCTACTGCTTCCTTAGCCTTGTCCTTAGCTTTG
>NZ_CAOKTW010000035.1:0-2500 GCF_948472335.1 Streptococcus bouchesdurhonensis
TAAAGTCAGCACCCCTTCTCCCGAAGTTACGGGGTCATTTTGCCGAGTTCCTTAACGAGAGTTCTCTCGCTCACCTGAGGCTACTCGCCTCGACTACCTGTGTCGGTTTGCGGTACGGGTAGAGTATGTTTAAACGCTAGAAGCTTTTCTTGGCAGTGTGACGTCACTAACTTCGCTACTAAACTTCGCTCCCCATCACAGCTCAATGTTATAGAACTAAGCATTTGACTCAGTTCACACCTCACTGCTTAGACAGACACTTCCAATCGTCTGCTTTAGTTAGCCTACTGCGTCCCTCCATCACTACATACTCTAGTACAGGAATATCAACCTGTTGTCCATCGGATACACCTTTCGGTCTCTCCTTAGGTCCCGACTAACCCAGGGCGGACGAGCCTTCCCCTGGAAACCTTAGTCTTACGGTGGACAGGATTCTCACCTGTCTTTCGCTACTCATACCGGCATTCTCACTTCTATGCGTTCCAGCACTCCTCACGGTACACCTTCATCACACATAGAACGCTCTCCTACCATACCTATAAAGGTATCCACAGCTTCGGTAAATTGTTTTAGCCCCGGTACATTTTCGGCGCAGGGTCACTCGACTAGTGAGCTATTACGCACTCTTTGAATGAATAGCTGCTTCTAAGCTAACATCCTAGTTGTCTGTGCAACCCCACATCCTTTTCCACTTAACAATTATTTTGGGACCTTAGCTGGTGGTCTGGGCTGTTTCCCTTTCGACTACGGATCTTAGCACTCGCAGTCTGACTGCCGACTATAATTCATTGGCATTCGGAGTTTATCTGAGATTGGTAATCCGGGATGGACCCCTCACCCAAACAGTGCTCTACCTCCAAGAATCTCTAATGTCGACGCTAGCCCTAAAGCTATTTCGGAGAGAACCAGCTATCTCCAAGTTCGTTTGGAATTTCTCCGCTACCCACAAGTCATCCAAGCACTTTTCAACGTGCCCTGGTTCGGTCCTCCAGTGCGTCTTACCGCACCTTCAACCTGCTCATGGGTAGGTCACATGGTTTCGGGTCTACGTCATGATACTAATTCGCCCTATTCAGACTCGGTTTCCCTACGGCTCCGTCTCTTCAACTTAACCTCGCATCATAACGTAACTCGCCGGTTCATTCTACAAAAGGCACGCTCTCACCCATTAACGGGCTCGAACTTGTTGTAGGCACACGGTTTCAGGTTCTATTTCACTCCCCTCCCGGGGTGCTTTTCACCTTTCCCTCACGGTACTGGTTCACTATCGGTCACTAGGGAGTATTTAGGGTTGGGAGATGGTCCTCCCAGATTCCGACGGGATTTCACGTGTCCCGCCGTACTCAGGATACTGCTAGGTACAAAGACTATTTTAAATACGAGGCTATTACTCTCTTTGGCTGATCTTCCCAAATCATTCTTCTATAATCTTTGAGTCCACATTGCAGTCCTACAACCCCGAAGAGTAAACTCTTCGGTTTGCCCTCCTGCCGTTTCGCTCGCCGCTACTAAGGCAATCGCTTTTGCTTTCTCTTCCTGCAGCTACTTAGATGTTTCAGTTCACTGCGTCTTCCTCCTCACATCCTTAACAGATGCGGGTAACAGGTAGTACCTGTTGGGTTCCCCCATTCGGAAATCCCTGGATCATCGCTTACTTACAGCTACCCAAGGCATATCGTCGTTTGTCACGTCCTTCTTCGGCTCCTAGTGCCAAGGCATCCACCGTGCGCCCTTATTAACTTAACCTTATTTTTTTGACCTTTCAGTCATAAACTCTTATTAATACTACAGCGTTTTCGGTTTATTTTCTTGTTACTATTTGATATAGATATTCAATTTTCAATGTGCATTACTTGGTGATCTCTCACCAATGGAGCCTAGCGGGATCGAACCGCTGACCTCCTGCGTGCAAAGCAGGCGCTCTCCCAGCTGAGCTAAGGCCCCACAAGACCTCTCAAGACTAAACAAGACCAATGCGCAGTTCCTTATCCTTAGAAAGGAGGTGATCCAGCCGCACCTTCCGATACGGCTACCTTGTTACGACTTCACCCCAATCATCTATCCCACCTTAGGCGGCTGGCTCCTAAAAGGTTACCTCACCGACTTCGGGTGTTACAAACTCTCGTGGTGTGACGGGCGGTGTGTACAAGGCCCGGGAACGTATTCACCGCGGCGTGCTGATCCGCGATTACTAGCGATTCCGACTTCATGTAGGCGAGTTGCAGCCTACAATCCGAACTGAGACTGGCTTTAAGAGATTAGCTTGCCGTCACCGGCTTGCGACTCGTTGTACCAGCCATTGTAGCACGTGTGTAGCCCAGGTCATAAGGGGCATGATGATTTGACGTCATCCCCACCTTCCTCCGGTTTATTACCGGCAGTCTCGCTAGAGTGCCCAACTGAATGATGGCAACTAACAATAGGGGTTGCGCTCGTTGCGGGACTTAACCCAACATCTCACGACACGAGCTGACGACAACCATGCACCACCTGTCACCTC
>NZ_CAOKTW010000036.1:0-2756 GCF_948472335.1 Streptococcus bouchesdurhonensis
CTCTCTAGATCAACTCAAACGCATCATAGACAAGGCGAGCGAGCTCGGCTACTCTGATGCCCATCTCCTTCTAGGAAATGATGGCCTTCGCTTCCTACTCGATGATATGACCATTACTGCCAACGGAAAAACCTATGCTAGTGATGACGTTAAAAAAGCTATTATCGAAGGAACTAAAGCTTACTATGACGATCCAAACGGTACTGCACTGACACAGGCAGAAGTGACAGAACTTGCCAAATACGCTAAGGAAAAAGGTATTGGTCTGATACCAGCTATTAATAGCCCAGGACATATGGATGCTATGCTTGTTGCCATGGAAAAACTTGGCATCGCGAATCCTCAAGCCAACTTTGATAAAGTTTCAAAAACCACGATGGACCTTGAAAATCAAGAAGCCCTTAACTTTACCAAAGCCCTTATCGGTAAGTATATGGATTACTTTGCTGATAAATCAAAGATTTTCAACTATGGTACAGATGAATATGCCAATGATGCGACCAACGCCCAAGGTTGGTACTACCTCAAATGGTATGGACTCTATAACAAGTTCGCAGACTATTCTAACAGCCTTGCTGCTATGGCCAAAGAAAGAGGGCTACAACCAATGGCCTTCAACGATGGCTTCTACTATGAAGACAAGGATGATGCTGAATTCGATAAGGATGTCTTGATTTCTTACTGGTCTAAAGGCTGGTGGGGCTACAACCTTGCTTCACCTCAATATCTAGCAAGCAAGGGTTATAAGTTCTTGAATACCAACGGTGACTGGTACTACATTCTCGGACAAAAACCAGAAGATGGTGGTGGTTTCCTCAAAAAAGCTATTGAGAATACTGGAAAAACACCATTCAATCAACTAGCTTCTACCAAATATCCTGAAGTTGACCTTCCAACAGTTGGAAGTATGCTTTCAATCTGGGCAGATAGACCAAGCGCTGAGTACAAGGAAGAGGAAATCTTTGAACTCATGACTGCCTTTGCTGACCACAACAAAGACTACTTCCGAGCTAATTATAATGCTCTTCGCGAAGAATTAGCTAAAATCCCTACAAACTTAGACGGATACAGCACAGAAAGCCTAGCAGCACTCAAGGCAGCAAAAGATGGACTAAACCTTAACCTCAACCGCAGCAAACAAGCTGAACTAGACGCACTAGTAGGTAAGCTCAAAGCTGCTCTGCAAGGCCTCAAACCAGCTGCAACTCATTCAGGAAGCCTAGATGAAAATGAACTAGCTGCTAATGTTGAAACTAAACCTGAACTAGTTGTGAAGACAGAAAGCATTCCATTTAAAGTCATTCGAAAAGAAAATACGAACCTCCCAGCAGGTCAAGAAAAAGTTGTCAAAGCTGGAGTTCTAGGTGAACGCACTTCTTACGTATCTGTTCTTACTGAAAATGGAAAAGCTAGTGAAACCGTTCTAGATAGTCAAGTAACCAAAGAACCTGTCGATCAAATTGTAGAATTCGGAGCACCAATTACACATGTCGGCGATGAGAATGGCCTTGCTCCAATCGCAGAAGAAAAACCTAGACTAGACATTCCTAAGGAAGAGCCTAGCCGAACAGAAACTCCTTTCAAAGTAGTTGTTGAAAGCGGGCCTAAGGCTGAATCTAACTCTGCTAACGGAGTCACTCATCAATTAGCAGATGGTAAAAATAGTAAACCTGGATGGAAATTAATTGAAAGCAAATGGTATTACTATGATCATTCAGATAAGGTGAAGACCGGTTGGGTTAAAGACGGAGCATGGTACTACTTAGATGAGTCTGGTGTAATGAAAACTGGTTGGCAGAAAGTAAATGGTACATGGTATTATCTTGATAACTCAGGTGCTATGCAAACTGGTTGGATTGATCAAGGTGGATCATGGTACTATCTCAACGACTCAGGTGCCATGCAAACCGGCTGGGTCAACCAAGGAGATACATGGTATTATCTTGACAATTCAGGTACAATGAAAACTGGTTGGTTCCAAGTAAACGATAAATGGTATTACGCATACCCTTCAGGGGCCTTGGCTGTTAACACAACAATTGATGGTTACACTGTCAATGCCGATGGCGAATGGGTCTAATATTAATACTCATAAAGAAGATTCTGATAGAAAAGGAGTCAAAAAAGCGAGATGGAAATCTCGCTTTTTATATTGGCTCTTTGTCAACTGTAGTGGGTTGAAGAAAAGCTAAGCTCGAGAAAGGACAAATTTCGTCCTTTCTTTTTTGATATTTAGAGCGATGAAAATCCGTTTTTTGAAGTTTTCAAAGTTCCGAAAACCAAAGGCATTGCGCTTGATAAGTTTGATGAGATTATTGGTGGCTTCCAGTTTGGCGTTGGAATAGGGTAGTTGAAGGGCGTTGACAATCTTTTCTTTATCCTTGAGGAAGGTTTTAAAGACAGTCCGAAAAAGAGGATGAACCTGCTTAAGATTATCCTCAATAAGTCCGAAAAACTTCTCTGGTTCCTTATTCTGGAAGTGAAAAAGCAAGAGCTGATAGAGCTGATAGTGGTGTTTCAAGTCTTCTGAATAGCTCAAAAGCTTGTCAAGAATCTCTTTATTGGTTAAGTGCATATGAAAAGTAGGGCGATAAAAACGTTTATCACTCAATTTACGACTATCCTGCTGGATGAGCTTCCAGTAGCGTTTGATAGCCTTGTATTCATGGGATTTTCGATGAAACTGATTCATGATTTGGACACGGACACGACTCATAGCACGGCTAAGATGTTGCGCAATATGGAAACGATCTAGA
>NZ_CAOKTW010000038.1:0-1297 GCF_948472335.1 Streptococcus bouchesdurhonensis
AACTTTAACACCTTCTACATCGATCTTTTGAAGTGAGGCAGAAAGAGCTTCAACAGAACCTTGTACATCGGCCTTGATAATAACGTTAACTGATTTGAGTTCACCAGCTTTAAGGGTATCAAAGAGGTTTTCAAGGCTGACACGTTGGGTAGCTTGACGTTGTTTCATAAGGGCACGTTTGGCACGTTCTTCACCTGCTGCACGCGCAGATTTTTCATCCTCGTAAACAGCAAAGTGGTCACCCGCCATCGGTGCTTCGTTCAAACCTGTGATTGAAACTGGTGTTGATGGTCCAGCAACTTTAACACGACGACCAAGGTCGTTGGTCATAGCACGGACACGACCGAAGGTATTTCCGACAACGATTGGGTCTTGAACATTCAAGGTACCTTGTTGAACAAGAAGGGTTGCGACCGCACCTTTTCCTTTATCCAAGCGAGCTTCGATAACCGTACCGATCGCACGCACTGTTGGGTCTGCCTTAAGCTCTTGGATTTCAGCCACAAGAAGGACTGTTTCCAACAATTCTTCGATGTTTTGATTGAATTTAGCTGAGATTTCAACAAATTCAGAATCTCCACCCCAAGCAGTTGACATAACTCCATGCTCTGCCAATTCACCGATAACGCGTTCTGGGTTGGCACCTGGTTTATCAATCTTGTTAATGGCTACGATGATTGGAACGTTCGCCGCTTTTGAGTGGTTAATGGCTTCGATAGTCTGAGGCATAACCCCGTCATCTGCCGCTACAACCAAGATAGTAATATCGGTAACAGATGCACCACGCGCACGCATAGATGTAAAGGCCGCGTGTCCTGGTGTATCAAGGAAGGTAATCTTCTTACCATTTTCCACGATTTGGTAGGCACCGATATGCTGAGTGATACCACCTGCTTCACCTGTCGCAACACGAGAGTTACGAAGGGTATCTAAGAGTGTTGTTTTACCATGGTCAACGTGTCCCATGATAGTTACAACTGGTGGACGCTCAACCAATTCATCTTCATTGAGATAACCATCTTCGACAAAGAAACGTTCGATGTCGGCATTATCCACTTCAACTTTTTGTTTGGCTTCGATACCATAATCCACCATGAGGAGTTCAATTGTTTCCCCATCCAAAGATTGGTTTTGTGTGGCCATAACACCCATCATGAAAAGTTTCTTAACGATTTCAGCTGGTTCACGTTTGATACGTTTTGCGATTTCCGCAACGGTCATACCATCTGTATATTCAAATTCTGTTGGCAATTCATGGAATTTACGCTCTGTAACAGGTTTTGGAGTCTGATTACGA
>NZ_CAOKTW010000039.1:0-1060 GCF_948472335.1 Streptococcus bouchesdurhonensis
TTATTTATAGTATTTATGCGGGTGTAGTTTAGTGGTAAAACTACAGCCTTCCAAGCTGTTGTCGCGAGTTCGATTCTCGTCACCCGCTTTGAACTTTGTTCAAATTACCAAGTTTTTAACTTGGGCGCGTAGCTCAGGTGGTTAGAGCGCACGCCTGATAAGCGTGAGGTCGGTGGTTCGAGTCCACTCGTGCCCATTAATAGGAGAATTACTCAAGAGGCTGAAGAGGACGGTTTGCTAAATCGTTAGGTCGGGTAACTGGCGCAAGGGTTCGAATCCCTTATTCTCCGTTTTATTGAGAGTTTATAACTCTTTTTTTATATTTTTAAGAATAGTAGAATAAAAACTTCAGATTTGTAAAACTTAATTGGATTACTTATCTGAAGTTTTTTTGCGCTCTTTGTCAACTGTAGTGGGTTGCAGAAAAGCTAAAATCTTTATATATTGTTGATTTTATGGGCTCTTTGTCAACTGTAGTGGGTTGAAGAAAAGCTAATATCTAGAAAGGACAAATTTCGTCCTTTCTTTTTTGATATTCAGAGCGATAAAAATCCGTTTTTTGAAGTTTTCAAAGTTCCGAAATCCAAAGGCATTGCGCTTGATAAGTTTGATAAGATTATTGGTGGCTTCCAGTTTGGCGTTGGAATAGGGTAGTTGAAGGGCGTTGGCAATTTTCTCTTTATCCTTGAGGAAGGTTTTAAAGACAGTCTGAAAAAGAGGATGAACCTGCTTTAGATTGTCCTCAATGAGCCCGAAAAATTTATCCGGTTCCTTATTCTGAAAGTGAAAAAGCAAGAGTTGATAGAGATGGTAGTGGTGTTTCAAGTCTTCTGAATAGCTCAAAAGCTTGTCTAGAATTTCTTTATTCGTCAAGTGCATGCGAAAAGTAGGGCGATAAAAACGTTTATAGCTGAGTTTCCGACTATCTTGTTGGATGAGTTTCCAGTAACGCTTGATAGCCTTGTATTCATGGGATTTTCGATGAAACTGATTCATGATTTGGACACGCATACGACTCATAGCACGGCTCATGTGTTGGACAATATGGAAACGATCCAAC
>NZ_CAOKTW010000040.1:0-987 GCF_948472335.1 Streptococcus bouchesdurhonensis
AAGGTCCCGTAGTGTAGCGGTTATCACGTCGCCCTGTCACGGCGAAGATCGCGGGTTCGATTCCCGTCGGGACCGTTTAAGGTAACGCAAGTTATTTTAGACTCGTTAGCTCAGTTGGTAGAGCAATTGACTTTTAATCAATGGGTCACTGGTTCGAGCCCAGTACGGGTCATATATGCGGGTTTGGCGGAATTGGCAGACGCACCAGATTTAGGATCTGGCGCTTAACGGCGTGGGGGTTCAAGTCCCTTAACCCGCATTAAGATATAATAAATGAGCCGGCTTAGCTCAGTTGGTAGAGCATCTGATTTGTAATCAGAGGGTCGCGTGTTCAAGTCATGTAGCCGGCATTTTTAGATAGAAGAAAACAGTGCGAACGTAGTTCAGTGGTAGAACACCACCTTGCCAAGGTGGGGGTCGCGGGTTCGAATCCCGTCGTTCGCTTAGAGAGGCCGGGGTGGCGGAACTGGCAGACGCACAGGACTTAAAATCCTGCGATTGGTAACGATCGTACCGGTTCGATTCCGGTCCTCGGCATAAACTAATGAGCACCCTTAGCTCAACTGGATAGAGTACCTGACTACGAATCAGGCGGTTAGAGGTTCGACTCCTCTAGGGTGCATTTTTCTATTTAACTCGGGAAGTAGCTCAGCTTGGTAGAGTACTTGGTTTGGGACCAAGGTGTCGCAGGTTCGAATCCTGTCTTCCCGATATATGGCGGTGTAGCTCAGCTGGCTAGAGCGTCCGGTTCATACCCGGGAGGTCGGGGGTTCGATCCCCTTCGCCGCTATAAAGATCTTGTTGGACCTTTAGCTCAGCTGGTTAGAGCTCTCGGCTCATAACCGAGTGGTCGTAGGTTCAAGTCCTACAAGGTCCATTTGAATAATATGGAGGATTACCCAAGTCCGGCTGAAGGGAACGGTCTTGAAAACCGTCAGGCGTGTAAAAGCGTGCGTGGGTTCGAATCCCACATCCTCCTTTTGTATC
>NZ_CAOKTW010000041.1:0-877 GCF_948472335.1 Streptococcus bouchesdurhonensis
TGGCTTTTCAAACTTTGTCAACACTTTTTTTAAACTTTTTTTATTAATTTTACAACAGCTTCCGTTCGAGCTGTATGCGGGAACATATCGACCGACTGGATATAATGGAGATCATAGACTTCTACTAAACGTACTAAATCACGAGCCAAGGTCGAAACATTGCAAGAAATATAGACCATTTTTTCTGGTACATAGGTAAGAATAGTATCTAATAACTTATCATCCAGACCTGTACGTGGTGGATCCACAATCAGAGCATCTGCTCGGTAGCCTTCCTTATACCAGCGAGGAATAATCTCTTCTGCCGTTCCAGCTTCATAATGAGTATTGTCAAATCCCATTCTTTTAGCATTTCGCTTGGCATCTTCAATAGCTTCTGGAATAATATCCATACCTCTGAGTGTTTTTACTTTCTTTGCAAAGGCAAAACCAATTGTTCCAACTCCACAATATGCGTCAATCAAATGGTCTTCTTTACTAACATCCAGCGCTTTTACTGCCTCGCTATAAAGGACTTCTGTTTGTTCAGGATTCAGTTGATAGAAAGCTCGAGGAGATAGTGAAAATTCATAATCGAGTACACCTTCTTGAATACTCTCTTCTCCCCAGATAATCTCTGTCTTTTCACCATAAATTTCACTGGTTTTAGCTGTATTTGTATTCACAGCCACTGTCACAACTTCTGGAAAATCTTTAACTAAGTCTTTTACTAGTTGGGTTAAATTAAGCTGACGGTTTGTAACAATAATAATCTGAACCTGTCCAGTCTTTCTTGCTCGTCGGACCATTATCGTTCTAACACCTAGAACTTTTCTCTCATCCGTGATTGGAATCTGGTGATAAGTAAGTAATTCTGCTAGACGATTAGCAATCACTT
>NZ_CAOKTW010000042.1:0-812 GCF_948472335.1 Streptococcus bouchesdurhonensis
ACGATTTTAGCGTTTGGAAAAAGCTTTTTAGCCAAGTCATAGTAAGGGCTAAACATATCCATAGTAATGATTTTCACTCGACATCGGACGACTCTATCATATTTAAGAAAGTAATTTCGAATAATAGCTTGTGTTCTTCCCTCGAGAACAGTGATGATATTGAGCTTTTCAAAATCTTGTGCAATGAAACTCATTTTTCCCTTTGTAAAGGAGTACTCATCCCAAGACATAATCTCAGGCAGACGAGAAAAATCAGACTTAAAACGGAAGTCATTGAGCTTGCGAATGACAGTTGAAGTTGAGATGGCCAGCTGATGGGCAATATCGGTCATAGAAGTTTTTTCAATCAGCTTCTGAGCAATTTTTTGGTTGATGATACGAGGGATTTGATGATTTTTCTTTACTAGAGGAGTCTCAGCAACCATCATTTTTGAACACTGATAGCACTTAAAACGACGTTTTCTAAGTAGAATTCTAGTAGCCATACCAGTCGTTTCTATGTAAGGGATCTTAGACGGTTTTTGAAAGTCATATTTCTTCATTTGCCTTCCACAATCAGGGCAAGATGGGGCCTCATAGTCCAGTTTAGCGATGATTTCTTTGTGGGTATTCCTATTGATGACATCCATAAATTGGATATTAGGGTCTTTAATGTCTAGTAGTTTTGTGATAAAATGTAATTGTTCCATAGGATTCTTTCTAATGATGGTTTGGTCGCTTTTCATTATAGATCTTATGGGACTTTTTTTCTACAATAAAAACGGCTCCATAATATCTATAGGGGATTTACCCACTACAAATATTATAGAGCC